>JBEGJL010000085.1:0-4535 GCA_041184605.1 Pseudomonadota bacterium | reverse complement strand
ATTGCCTGCCACGGCAGCGAGATCGACGGATCGACGAACACGCTCGTCGTCCGCGCCGCGCCCTCGCGCAGTGCCGGCGTCAGCTCAGCTTCCAGAAAAGCGCGGACTTCAGCCTGGAAGGCGGCAAGGGCGGCGTCTTGGGGCTTGATCATCGGGTGATCATGCCCAAGCACGCCCCCCTTGCCAAGGTGCCTCAGGCTGGCCGCCGTGCGTACCAGCCGAAGCTGGCGATGACGGCATAGCATGCCGCCGGCAGGATGAAGGCGAGCGCCAGGCTGCCGGTGGCATCGGCGATCATGCCGGTCAGCAGCGGGATCACCGCCCCGCCGAAGATCGCGACGTTGATGATGCCCGAGCCATCGGCAGCGCGCGGTCCAAGCTTTTCGCAGGCGAGCGTGAAGATCGTCGGGAACATGATCGCGTTCATCAGGCCAATGGCGAGCAGGCTATAGCCCGCGACCGTCCCGCCGGTGTGGGTCGAGACCGCGAGCAGCAGGATCGCGCCAACGGCCACCGCCGCCAGCACCTTGCCCGGGCTGACCACGCGCAGCACGGCCGAGCCGATGAAGCGCCCGACCATCGCCCCGCCCCAGTAGTAGGCGATCAGCTTGCCAGCGGCCTGTTCGGCCAGGCCCATGACATGGTCCTGCATCAGGTAGCTGACGATCAGCGATCCGATCGAGACCTCTGCCCCGACATAGAGGAAGATGCACAGCGCCCCGAAGCCGAAGCGCGGACGCTTGAGCAGGTCGAGGCCCGCCAGGCCTGAACTCGCTTCGTGCTTTTCGCCCTTCAAGGCATTGCGGAACAGCCAGACAGCGCCGGCCACCACGGCCAGGGCCGCGGCGATGCCGAGGTAGCCGTGGACGATCGCCTGGCTCTCGGCCGTACGATAGGCATCCAGTTCCACGCCCGAGAGCTGACTGGCCGTTACCGTCGCAAGGCTGCCCAGGATCAGCAGCGATCCGAAATAGGGAAACACCGTGGTCCCGACCGAGTTGAACCCTTGGGCAAAGGTCAGGCGGCTGTGCGCCGTCGCGGGCTTGCCCAGCAGCGAGATCAAGGGGTTTGACACCACCTGGACGATCACCACCCCGCTCGCCAACACGAACAGCGCGAGGAGGAACAGCGCATAGGTCGCGGTCTGGCTGGCCGGGATAAACAGCAGGCAGCCGGCCATCATCGTTACCAGCCCCGCCACGGCGCCGCGCATGTAACCGATCTTCTTGACCAGCCGCGCGCCGGGAATGCCGATCACCAGATAGGCGGTGAAGAAGCAGAACTGCACCAGCATCGCCTGGGTATAGTTCAGCGTGAACAGCTCCTTCAGTTTCGGAATGATCACATCGTTCAAGGACGTGATCCCGCCGAAGATGAAGAACAGCCCCATCACGAACAGCTGAAGCTGCGGCGCATCGATGTGGTCCGATTGATCCGCTGCCGGTGCAATGTCGGTGGCTATCGCCATGATGGTCCTCCCCAAAATAATTTGGGCGGATGCTAGCAGGCCCGGCGGCGATGGCGAGTGGGCGTATTCGTATTCATGCCAAAGCCAGGCCAAGACCTCCGGACCCAACCGGCTTTCGGACAAACTTCGGCAGAATTCCGGTCTGATTGGCAGCGATACAGCTGCCTTGGCAGGAACAAATGCCGTAAGGGCCGAGCATGGACTACCTGCTGATCGTGTCAGGAATTTCGCTTGCCATCCTTGGCCTGCTACTTTGGCGCGCACCGCGTGGCTGGCAGGATGATCAAGGCTTTCATCTGGGCGACGAACCCGCCGAACCCGGCGACGCGCCGCAGGGCACCGCGCCACGCGAACCCGCGCACCGCTGAGCCGCTTGGTTTAGCTTAGCTTCGCCCCGCCCTGATCAAATTGGCCGCGCCCCTAGCGGCGGCGGACCGAGTGCATTTCCCAGCTGGACGCAAGATAGCGCGTCATCTGCTCAAGCGCGTCGGGTTCGAGCTCTAGCAAGGTACGCCGCTTGTCGCCTGGGTCGATAGTCCGCTTGACAAGCCCGGCCTCGACCAGCTGGTTGACGTGCCGCAGTGCAGTCGAAAATGGCGCCTGGGTTGATGCGCAAGCACTGGAGGTAGGCACCGCCCGGCCTTGCAGTCCAGCCGCCGCCAAGTCGATCAGGATATCCCAGGCCGGACCATTCAAGATCTGCGCATCGAAGAACTTCGAGCGGATCTGGCGATCCTTCATCATTTGCGTGGCAAAGTTTTGCAGATCAGCGGTAGTCGGTTTGTCCTGGCCGAAGATCTCGCGACGCTGGCCAAATTCTGAAACCAGCGCCCCCCCCGAATGGGCCAGAGCCTGCAATTGGAACACGGCCGCAAGGCGCGTCCAGCGCGAACTGGCACGACGCAATGCAGCAGACAGGCTTTGCAGCGACACCGGCTTTTCAAGAAAATCGATCGCGTTCGACCGCATGGCGCTGATCGCAATATCGAGCGAGGTCTGACCAGTGACGACAATCGCCAGCAATGGCCGGGTCGCCATGAATCGGTTGGACAGTTCGTCCAGCAGCGTCAACCCGTCCATGTCGGGCATGAGGAGGTCCGTCAGGACAATCCCGATGCGCTGGTCGTTACAGATCAGGCGCAGCGCGGTCGCTGCGTCGGGCGCCTGCTGGCATTGATAGCCAAGGCTTTCAAGTAGTTCGGCATATTCTTCGAGGCAAATCGGATCGTCATCGACAATCAAGATATGACACTGGACGGCAGTGGCCTCAGTCACACTGTGCTGCAGATTATCAACTACCCGCACGCGCCGTGCCTTTCTAACCGCCGGGAAACGTATTTTCCCTGTGTCAGACCCTCATAGACCAGCCCAATTTGGGCGAAACGTGCAACCGCTGCCAATATGGCAGCGATTATGGCGATAAATATAGGTGTAACCACGAATATTGGTATAAAATTGGTTTCACTTCGCCGGTGGGGTGTGTTGTTAAATAGATGCTTAGCCGTGTGTTAACAAGAAACCAGGGGCAAGAAAATGGATTTAGGTCTTGAGCGAGCGCCACAAAATCACAATCTGCGCCAACCGTTGAACGTCATCAGCTTGACCATTGCCAACTTCAGGCTCCGGATCGAGCCAAAGCTCGATGAACCTGACGCGATCTATGTCAATCGCAAGTTAGAGCGGATTGAAGGCGAGTTGCAGCGGCTGGCCAAGATGCTCGATGATCTCGATGGCCCACGACCGGCCGGAAGCGGCAACGGCCTGGCAACTGCCGCCTTCAGAAACGCAGACAGGCTTTAGCCGAAGCCCTTGGCCTCCAAAGCAATACGCACAGCATCAGCGGAATTGCTGGCACCCATCTTGTGGATGATATGAGAACGGTGCAATTCGATCGTGCGGGTGCTGATGCTGAACCGCTCTGCGATCAGGCGGTTTGAGAGCCCCGAAACCAGACACTCCAGCACCTGCTTTTCACGCTTGGTCAAAAGGTTCACCAGTTTCTTGGCGTCTGCGGTGCGCTGATTCCGTTCCCACCGTGCCTCTGCCGAGCGGATGCAGGAATCGATTGCCGAATTCAGCGCAACCGGATCAATCGGCCAGGAATAATAGTCGAAAACCCCGAATTTCACTGCATCTACAACGAAATGCGGGTTGATGTTGTGCGAATAGGCAATCGTGGCAATTCGCAGCCCCTCCTCTTCGCAATAGCGAAGCACGTCGCGCAGTTGCGTATGCTCGTCATGCACCAACAGAACTTGCCGGTCGGGCCTAGTCGCTACAAATTCGCGAAAGCTTTCAAACGGCTCGACGTGCCGCCCCACCGCCAAAAGTGCATGGGTGAGCCGCGCCCGCCGAGTGTAGTCCTGATCGATGATCGAAACGTTGAAGTCAGCCATGCACGTGAACTACGCCGCCATCGTCTCGGATAACACAAAAGTTGATGCCAAATCGCGACTAACTCACGACGGACGGACATAGATTCACGTTGAAAAGCTGCTAATTTGACGACAAAATAGGTATTTATAAGTGCTTTTGCGCAATCGAATGCGTTAATACGTATTATTTGCTATAGCATCAATCGCAGTGGCGTGGTGAAAAAACCGGGTGGCGCCCACTGACATTTGACCCGACTTTGGGCGCCACACCCTTTTAAATACTTGAAACTTATTGATCTACTCGGATCGTTCGATCATTTCGCAATCCGCGGGTGCGCCTTGTCCTCCGAAGTCGATCCCCGAAAATTCACGAAGACGCCCCGGTAAGCCGCAAGGTCAAGTCGACCCGATGCCGGGCAGGCCGCTGTCGTACGCATTCCTGAATTCGTCTTTCGGCGGAGCGGCAGCCGGGTCCTTACGCGGGGAAACTGCATTACGCGGGAAGCCAGAGTGACCGACCGCAAGGTGATCAGGATCGTCAACCACTGTCAGAACCTGCCGTAGCCTGCCACGCCTATATCCGCGCGTCGCCGATCAAGGCAGCACAGACGAGAGGCTATATGCTCACCGGTCCGGCAGGCTCCGGACGGACGGCCTTTGCCTTGATCGGAATACCCTGCCTTCCAGCAGCC
>JBEGJL010000084.1:0-5708 GCA_041184605.1 Pseudomonadota bacterium | reverse complement strand
GGTGAGAACGCCGTTCATGCCAACCGAAATCTCGGTGGTATAGCGATCGTTGCCCGACGCATCCTGCCACTTGCGGGTACGCAGCTGGCCCTCGATGTAAACCTTGCTGCCCTTGCGCAGGTACTTTTCGGCAACGCCGACCAGGCCATCGGACTGCAGCACAACGCTGTGCCATTCGGTGCGCTCCTTGCGTTCACCGGTGGTGCGGTCCTTCCAGTTTTCGCTGGTGGCGATTCGCAGGTTGGCGATCCGGCCCCCGTTCTGGAAGCTCTTTACCTCGGGATCCTGGCCCAGATTACCGATCAGGATTACCTTGTTGACGCTACCTGCCATCGAAATTCGCTCCGCTACAACCCGAGCGCGACGGCGCTCCAATAGGTGATTCCGGCGAAGATGTAGGCCAGGCCGAACAGATAGAGCAACATGAAGGCGGGCCATTTCCACCCATTCGTCTCGCGCCGGGCAACGGCGATCGTGCTCATGCACTGAGGCGCGAAGACAAACCAGGCGAGGAAGGCCAGCGCGGTCGGCAGGCTCCACTTGCTGCGCAACTGCTCACCCAGTGCCAGGGCAGCCTGATCCTCGTCTTCTGCTGCCACCGCGTAGGAAGTGGCCAGCGAGGCGACTGCGACTTCACGCGCAGCCATGGCCGGGATCAGCGAGAGCGCGATGTCGCGATTGAAGCCGATCGGCTCCACCACCACGGCCAGGCCATTGGCGAGCTTGCCAGCGATCGAGGCATCGACCTGGTTCTGCCCTTCCCCAGCGCGCGGGAAGTTGAGCAGCAGCCACAGCACGACCGTGACAGTAAAGATGATCGTGCCGGCGCGGCGCAGGAAGATCCAGGCCCGCTGCCACAGCCCGAGAGCCAGGTCCTTGGCCCGCGGCAGCTGGTACTTGGGCAGTTCCATGATGAAGCCCGACGCTGCACCCTTGGTCACGGAGCGGCGCAGCACCAGCGCCACGATCATCGCGCCGATGATCCCCGCAACATAAAGCGCGAACAGGACCAGGCCTTGTAAGCCAACGCCCGGCAGGACTGCCCGGTTGGGGATGAAAGCGGCGATGATCACGGCATAAACCGGCAGACGCGCTGAGCAGGTCATCAGCGGGGCGATCAGGATGGTGGTCAGCCGGTCTTTGGGATCGGCAATCGACCGCGTCGCCATGATGCCAGGGATCGCGCAGGCAAAGCTGGAGAGCAGCGGGATGAAGCTGCGGCCCGACAGGCCGACCCGCGCCATCAGCCGGTCCATCAGGAAGGCCGCGCGGGCCATATAGCCTGATGCCTCCATCGCCAGGATAAAGAAGAACAGGATCACGATCTGCGGCAGGAACACCACGACCGAGCCGACCCCGGAAAGTACGCCTTCGGTGATGAAATCGCGCAGCATGCCTTGCGGCAGTTCCGCCCGCACTCGGTCCGCGATCAGGCCGATGCCGCCTTCCAGTGCATCAGCAAAGGGCGTGGCGCCGGTAAAGACCGCCTGGAACACCACGAACAGCAGGCCGAACAGCACCAGCGGCCCGATCCAGGGGTGCAGCAGCACCTGATCAAGCTTTGCATGCAGGCGATGCTGCGCCGTCTCCGAAAGGATCGCCGCTTCGGCAATGGCATGGGCCGAAACCCGCCGCTCGGTCAGCGTAGTGTGCGGGTGGCGCGGCTCAGCCGTGCGCTCTTCTGCCGCAGCAATCGCCGCGGCAAGTTCGGGCAATCCCCGACGCCGCACGGCAACAGTGGGGATAACGGGCACGCCCAAGGCCGATTCCAGCGCAGCCGGATCAAGCACCAGGCCATCCCGCTCAGCCAGATCGATCATGTTGAGCGCGACCACCGTCGGCCGACCGAGTGCGATGATTTCCTGCGCAAAGACCAGGTGCTGTTCAAGGTTCGAGGCATCCAGCACCACGACGAGCACCTGCGGCGGTGCTTCGCCCGGAAATTCGCCCAGCACGACCTTGCGGGTCACTTCCTCATCGGGGCTGGTGGCATCAAGGCCATAGGAACCCGGCAGGTCTGTCAGTTCGACCGTCTCGCCATTGGGGAGCGGCAGCCGCCCGGCCTTTCGCTCGACAGTGACGCCCGGGTAATTGGCGATCTTTTGCCGCGCCCCGGTCAGCGCGTTGAACAGTGCGCTCTTGCCGGCATTGGGGTTGCCGACCAGCGCGGCACTGCGCAGCTCGACCATTTCAGGTCAGCTCCACCTGCATGGCGCGGGCGTGGGTGCGGCGCAGGGCAACCGTCATTCGTCCGACCGAGATAGCCAGAGGATCGGCCCCGCCGAAGATTCCCCGGTGGGCGACAGCCACCTTGGCCCCGGCATCAAGGCCAAGGGCACGCAGGCGCTGCCCTTCCTCCTCCGCCAGCACGGCCCAATCGACCGCAGCAATGCGGACCGTCTGGCCAATCGGAAGGGAATCGAGTGTCATGCCAGACGCGCTGCCAGATCGGCCGCGTAATTGCAAGTCATTCGCAATAGTTGATCTGGATCAAAATCAGCGCGCTGGATAGCGCAGCCGCCCCAGGAAGCGGGCCGGACTGAACCCGGTGAAATCGCGGTTGATGAACTGCGCCTTGGCCTTTTCGAACCGCATCACCCCATCAATCCGCCGTTCCAGAAAGGCGCGGGTATCGGCTTGCCCTTCGCTGCGATCGTGGGCCAGCACGGACAGCGTTGCAGCATAGATGCCGGCAAGGATCGTCCGTTTGGTGTAATGATTGTAATCGGTCGCCGTATCACCGGCGAGCCGCCACATCAGGTCAGCGCTGTGCCAGCCCAGTTTGAGCGCCTGCGCAGCATTCTGGGGCATGGCCATGATTGCGAGGGCGCGGACCAAGGCTTCCTGCTGCGGGGTAACGTAATCGAGCCGGAACTGGACCAGCGAGCGGATCCGTTCCCGGATCTTGAGTGTCGCTAGCCGCTCGGCCGGCCATTCCGCAGCCATCGCCGCATCGCAGGCGTCGATCCAGGCCGCGATCATCGCCATCGCCCCGCCCGAAAAGGCAAAGGCTGCGACTGCCGGATCAACCCCGTTCATCTCCGCCGCCACGGCAACGGCCTCGTCGCTCCAGCCATCGAACACCGCCGCGTCAGCGATCGCCGGGGCGAGTTGGCGGCGCAGGTCTTCCAGTGAGGTGGCGTCAGTGGTCATGGGATCAGAACTTGGGCCCATAAGACTTGGCCTTGTCACCCTTGGGCTTGGCGTTGGCTTCAATCTCGGCCAGCAGGTTGCCCCCGGCCAGCCGAGCATAGTCCTTGGCAGAGCGGCCCGAGTTATCCGCGCGATCGGGATCGGCGCCCGCCTTCAACAGCAGCCGCATCACCGCGATATTGCGATTGTGGACCGCGGTGATCAGCGGGGTTTCACCGGCATTGTTGCTGTCATTCAGGCGCGCGCCCTTGCCGACCAGCAGCTCCACCCCTTCTGGGAAGTTCGCATTCACGGCCGAAACCAGCGGGGTCATCCCCTTGGCATCGCGGACATTCACATTGGCTCCCTTGGCAATCAGGAACTGCATCCAGGTCAGGTCGCGGCGGTTGGTGACGATATGCAGCGCAGTCTCGCCCGAGGACACATCCCGCGTATTGACCACCGTCTGAGCCGGGTCGGCCAGGGCCTCGGTCACCTTCTCGCCATCCTTCTTGCGGACGGCTTCCAGGAACTTGTAGCTTTCGGAAAACTGCGCCACGGCGGGGGCGGCCGCGGACAACGTGACCAATCCGGCCAGCGATAAAATCAACCTGCGCACCCGAAATCCTCCTGTTGCACCGGGAATCGACCCAAGCGCCGTCTTGCGCGGCGCGCTTTAGCAGAGCATGAACCGCTGCGCCATGATCAAGCCCCTAACCTTTGTACTGTCCGCCGCCCTTGCCCTATCCGCTTGCCAGCAACCGGCAGAGCCACCCGCGCAGCTGGTTGGCACGGACATCAAGGGCGCACCGTTCGGCGGCCCCTTCACCCTGACCGGCGAAGACGGCAAGCGCTATGCCTGGGATGATTTCAAGGGCAAGTACCGCATGGTCTATTTCGGCTATGCCTTCTGCCCCGATGCCTGCCCGACCGACGTGGCGGTGATGATGAAGGGCTTCCAGAAGTTTGAGAAGCAGCACACTGCCGCGGCCGTAAAGGTCCAGCCGCTGTTCATCACCATCGACCCGGCGCGCGACACTGCGAAGGTGGTCAAGGAATTCACCGACAGCTTCCACCCCAAACTGCTGGGCCTGACCGGCACCCAGGCGGAAGTTGACACGGCAGCCAAGGCGTTTCGCGTCTATGCCGCGCGCGGCAAGGACCTTGGCGGCGGCAATTACCTGATGGATCACAGCCGCTTTGCCTACTTGATGGACCCGGACGGCAAGCCGATCGTAATCCTGCCGACTGACAAGGGGCCCGATGCGGTCGCCGCGGATCTTGCCGCAGCGGTGCGATGACCGCCCTTAGGGATCGATTCTGGGAACGCCCGATCGAGACGCTCAACAGCGCGGAATGGGAAGCGCTGTGCGACGGCTGCGGGCAATGCTGCGTCCACAAGGCCGAGGATGAAGACACCGGCGCAATCTACATGACCAATGTCGCCTGCAAGCTGCTGGACCTGCAAACGGCACGGTGCGGCGACTATCCGGGCCGCAAGCGCCAGGTCCCGGACTGCGTCAAGCTGACACCGAAGCTGGCGCTTACGCTCAGCTGGCTGCCCGAAACCTGTGCCTATCGCCTGCGCGCGGACAACGAGCCCTTGCGCGATTGGCACTATCTGGTCAGCGGCGATCCGGAAGCGGTCCACACCGTCGGCGTCTCCGTCCGCGGCAAGGTTATTGGCGAGCAGTTCGCCGGGCCGCTGGAAGATCACATCATCCTGCCGCCCGGCGTGGAACTGGCCGATGATTGACTGGCTCCGCCGCCGCCCGGACGAGGTGCCGCAGGTTGAAGTGGAGGGCCGGCTACTGCCCGTAACCGTGCGGCGCAACGCCACGGCGCGGCGCATGACCATGCGGCTCGCCCCCGATGGCAGTGAAATCCGCATTACCCTCCCGCGCTGGGGCCGCAGCGCGGAAGCCCTGGAATTCGCGCGATCAAAGGCGGACTGGCTGGCCGAGCAATTGGCCAAGGTCCCGGCTGCGCCAGTCGTGCAAGACGGCAGCGCCTTGCCCTATCGCGGCCGCATGCTGAGCTTGCAGCACGAGCCCGCGGCCCCGCGCAAGGTCCGACTGGGTGAGGAAACACTCCATGTGGGAGGCCCCGCCGACAGCCTCAACCGTCGGCTCCAGCGTTGGCTTGAGGGCGAGGCGCAGCGCCTGCTCACCGAAGACCTCTCCTATTACTGCCTGCGCGACGGACGCCGCGCCCCTCCGCTGGCGCTCAGCCGGGCGCAGAGACGGTGGGGTTCCTGCGCGGCGGATGGCACGATCCGGATCAACTGGCGCCTGATCATGGCGCCCGATGCGGTCCGCCGGTCCGTGGTGGCGCACGAAGTTGCGCACCTGACCCATTTCGATCATTCGCCGGCCTTCCACGCCCATCTGGCAGCCCTGTTCGAAGGCGAGATCGATGCGGCCAACCGCTGGCTCAAGCGCGAGGGGCGCAGCCTCTACGCCCACTTTGGCTGACCGGTAACCCGGTCTTAACCATAATCGGCGGACAAGCGCGGCATGGCGCGATCCCTGCCCCTGATCTTTGCCCTGGCCTTTGCGGTTCCCGCTTGGGCGCAA
>JBEGJL010000083.1:0-4700 GCA_041184605.1 Pseudomonadota bacterium | reverse complement strand
CCGGTGCCGGTCCAGAAGCCACGGCGGCGCTGCAACGATGCGTTGCCGCTGGTCGGGGCGATGAACTTGCCGCCCAGCGCGCCGGTGGAGGTCCGGCCGAACAGCACATAGGTGTAGGTTTTGCCCGGCGCCACGATGTACGGCATCATCGGGATGGAAACGGGAATCGGATCGGCGCCCGCGATCAGGCCCAGCTCGGCAGAGGTCTTGCGCACCACGCGCACCGGCCGGCCGGCATCCTGGAATACGTTCACCGTGTCGATGTTCGCGTCTGCGGTGGACTTCTCGTACACCTCAAGGATCAGCGTCTCGGCCTGGGTGCCGTCGTTCGGGATCGCGAGGCTGTCCGTCTCCCATCCGGTAAGGATCGCCCCAGCCGAGATATGCGTGCCGGCATCGGCCGATGCGGCGATGCTGGCGGTGCCCACGGTCCCGGTGGCGGCGGTCACATCGCGCAGGCGGACGGGATCGCTCATCCGGTCGATCGCGGCGGCAGCGCTGGCGTTGGTGTCGATCTCATCGACCAGCGGCGAATAGTTCACCGTCATGCCGAATGCGCCGGTGCCCGATCTGATCAGCGCCGTGGCGCCCACGGTGTTGCTGAAACCGGCCCATGCGAAGTAGAGGACGCTCGCCGCTGCGTCGGACCGGAGCGTGCCGGAATTGAGACGGACGAACACGCGCGTGCCCGGCTGCACCACCAGCTTGCCGAGATCGATTGCCCGCCCGTCCCCGGCGGCGAGGGCGGTGGTGACAGTGGCGATCACCTTGTCGGTGTTGCGCCAGGCCGGCTCCATCACGACAACGGTGACATTGGCGTCGGCGGTCACGTCCACCGTCACGCTGTTGAGGATCGCGCGCACCGGTACCGTCGCGGCATCGCGGGTCTGCGCATAAGTCGTGGATGTGCTGGTCCCCGCCGTCGTCATCGCGCCGATCGACACGCTGGACAGCGCGCGCGCCGTGGCCGACATGTTCGCGCCGATCGCGGTAAATGGGTCTACCAAGGCGGCTGCTGTCTCGGCCGCTGTCTCAGCTGCATCTACCTTTTCTTGTGCCGCATCAACATAAGGCTGCATGATAATGGAGATGCCGGCATAAAAGCCCTGAGCAAGACGGGCCGCACCATCGACATATTCATAGACGCCATTCGCTGGATCAGCAGATGATCCGTTGTTGTTATTGACATAAACTAGCTTGGATTGGTTGTCAGGATCAGCGTAAAAAGTGTTCCGCGCCGATATGCTCGCGACAGTCTCAATGCCTTGGGCTGCGGCAGCAGCAGACACAATCGCTTGGTTGTAGAGTTCGGTAAAAGCCGCAAGCGTCCCCTCGCGGGAGGGCTCTGTTGTGGGAACGGGGGGATTCCCGAAGAGTGCGTCTCGCAGGGTATCGATTGCGCTCACTTCGCCACCTTTGAAAGTATGATGCTCAGACCATACAACCCAAGGTAATTTTTGGCAATCTCGTTGAAATTTTCGGAAAGCCTAAGTGACTGTATCGGTCTCAGGGCCGGTCGGCGTAGCCTCAAGCGCGTCGCCGTCAGTCGCCACCACCCAGAAGAAATAGTCGTCAGGGGCCAAGGGCGTGACCGTGATGGACTGGACCTGCCCTACGCCGCCGCCGTAGCCGTCAACGATCTTTGTGGCGCTGCCGAAATCGCTTGTCGTGCCCTGCCAGATGTCGGAAGAGAAGAACCTCAGGTCGTTAGGATTCTTCCACGTCACGGTAGCCTCACCCACGCCTCCTTCCACGGTGAGATTGGATGCGGATGGCAATGCCTCTTCCGGTGATACCACCGCATATTCCCACGCCGGCCCGCGTCCGGATGCAACGACATACCTATACCGCACGGTATAGCTTACGCCACTTTGGATGGGGCCGCTGATAGCCGTATTGATATTGACCGACATGGGTATCCATGGGTCATTCTCATCGCCGGTTATGTCGGCGGTTAGGATATACTCTGCAACGTAAACGGCATCGTCGCGTGATATAGCGGGGAAGTCTATCCGGAGCGCCCCATCGGCATAATAGACGCTCTCGCCGGTGATGGCGGCGAATGAAATCGCCGTGCTTGATCCGTCCACCACCGGCTTCGGCGCCTCCTCACCAGGAAGTAGCGTCCAGCGCTGCGGCGTGATGGGAACAGCGCCGAATCCGGTGAAGATGCCGGCGCCGTCGAGTTCAACGGGTGTCGCGATCTCATAGTCACCGGCAAAGGTATTGTCGTAGTTTATGACGACAATCCGCTCATGCCTCGCCTGGAGTCCCCGTAGATTGACTGTCGGGCCGATCTTGTGGCGCGGCTGAGAGCGCACGCCTATGCCTTTGGCTAGGCGCATAGCCTGATTGTGATTCTGACACGCCTGGATTTCCACCGTCAGAAATTTCGGGGTGGTCAGGGGGTCATAATAGAGCGGATTGATCCACGCCGCCGAAGGCTGAACCGTGTAGTTCGCATCCGGCTCGATATATTTAACGATGACACCTTGAGTCTCGCTCTCTCCGTCCTGCGCTTCCACGCTGGACATGGCCATAATGTCGCGATTGCGGCTGAATGATAGCGTGGGCTCGTACCAGTGCCCGACGCGAACCCATGATTTCCCGTCCTCATCGAACACGATCTGCCCATCCATCGCCAACAGGATTTCCTTTTCGGCGTCGGCGCGGCGTTTGCTATCCACGATAGCAACGCCTGCCTCGTAGCGCTTCTGTGTGCCCTCTATCCCCTCCACATCCTGATCGCAGATGTCAGCCTGTTCGGCTATCCTGACCCAATTGACCGACGATTCCGGCTTGTTCCTTCCGAATGGATGCGTGCGAAACCACGCCCAGATGAGCGCCGCATTTCGTGTCGGCTTGTAGGTCGTTCGATCCCCAAGAGTCTGCGTCTCGTCGCGCGGATCATAGACATTCGCCCAATCGCCGACGATGCTGACAGCCGGCTCGCCGAGACCGAACGGGCCGCGCCAGCGATAAATCTTGTACCGGTGCTCGATGTCGAGGGCATCAATGCAGATGACGCTAAATGTCGTGCCGACAAGCCTGTGATCTTCCGTCCACTTGGTGGGGAAAGCGCTGTCCAGCGCGGAGATACGCAGCGGTGTCGGGTTCATCTCGCTATAGGTCGTGGTCCAGATGCGGATATAGCCCTTGCCCTGACCGTCATAGTCGGCAGGGTCCTTGCCCTTGTTTGTGCGAAGGCGAAACTCTTTCTGGTAAACGTAGCCAGAGCCGTCCAGCGTGACAGGCTCGTCATCCAGATAGTAGGAATATGGCGCGTGCAGAATTTCGTCGCTGTGGACGACAAGATACCACCAGCGCCCTTGACTATCGAATTCACCGAACAGAGCGCCGCCACCTTGTCTGGCGCGACCGGCATTGAGCCATCTGGACGGGTCAGCGATTTTGACGTTTACCTTGCCTGATTCCATCTTGGGGGCTCGGGGATTCCCCAGAATGGACTGGACGATATAGGTTCCCGCTGCGATGATGACAGAACCGATGAGGGACGCGACAAAACCGCCTGACGACACAAGGCCACCAAACCCCGTGGCGACGAAACCGCCGGCGCCGAAGGTGAAGTAGGTCAGCGCCGCAATTGCGACCAATCCCACCAACTTCTTGACAAAGCCCATATCAACTCGCCCCTTCGCCGTTTAGCTTGAGAAGCCACTTATCAAGCGGAAGCGCGCCTTTCCTGCGGTTGCAGGGGCGGCATGCGATAGCCAGGTTTTCAAGGACATGAAGCCCGCCAAGTGCGATCGGATGGATATGATCGACCTCATATTCGTCATCACACACTATTCCACACCAGCGGCAGATCTTAGCTTCATCCGATTCCCAATCCAGGACCTCGGCAGGAGTGGCACCGCCCTGCGTCTTCGCGCGACGGGCGCGCATGTGCTCGCGCAGAACCAAATTGTACCGCTCTCTATTCTCAACAACCCATTGCTTCGTAGCGGCCAGCGCTCGTTCTCTGTTTCTGGCTTTCCATGACTTGCGGGCATCTTCATAAAGATGCTGCCTTGCGCGGTTCCTACTGTTTATTTCATGTTTGTTTGCAATATAGTAAGCTTTCTTGGTGCGGCGAACCCTCTCTTTGTTGGCCTGCCTATAGGCTTTGCTTGCATCCGCAACCTTTTGGCGAGATCTAGCATCTTCGGCATAAGCCTTCCGTCGAGATTTTCCTACGCAGGTTTTGCAGCGAGCGACTGGGCGTCCATCCCTCAAATGGAAATGCGCAGTAGGTTGACCTATTCCGCAACTCCTACATGTTTTCACCTCAGGAAACCCCACGCCACACCCCCCGCCACATGACCAAGCCGAGCCTCAGTTCAATTGTGCCGCGCTCCAAACGAACAACTACGGAATCGCCAGTGCACAGGCCGGGAATCACGTACTCAGTCTCGGCAAGCAGGCCGACAAAGTCCCCGCGCTGCGGTGGACCATCCACAAGGGTGCCGCCCACCATCTCCATTACCCGTTCCATGCCTCCAAGTTCGGCGAGGACGGCCATCGCTTCGTCGTTGTCGGCATAGGTTCCCATGAACCACGGCATTTCCTTAGCCGCGCCGATCCGCACAAAATGCGCCGCTGCCGAGAGAACGCAGTCGTTCACGCCGTATTGGTGAGGATGCCGCCGCCATTCACGCAGCGTTTCGTCCACGGCGTCCATCAGGGCACCTGATATGTGC
>JBEGJL010000082.1:0-2658 GCA_041184605.1 Pseudomonadota bacterium | reverse complement strand
TGCCCGTCCCGCGGGGGACGGTGGATCGTGTGGCCCGCATCAAGCAGCGCCTGGCAAGTGGCGTAGATGTTCTCCACCCGATAGGCGAGGTGACCAAAGTTGCGACCACCGCTATAGGTCTCCGCCGCCCCATCCTCTGCCGGCCAGTTATAGGTAAGCTCTACTTCGGCCAGGCCTTCCTGGCCAGGTGCGGCAAGGAAGATCAGCGTGAAGCGCCCCTGTTCGCTTGAAAAACGGCGAACTTCCTTCACGCCGAAAAGCTCGAAAAAGGCAATCGTCGCGTCCGGGTCGGTCACGCGGATCATGGTATGGAGATATTTGGTCACATGAACTCCGGGCTGCTGGCTTATCTTCGGTATAACGCCGAAGCCGTTCAATTGAAACCGCACCTCCCTGACAGCGGAACGGCCCGCCCCGGATTTGCCGGAACGGGCCGCCCTGCTCACCCCGTGGGGTAACGGTCAGAAGCTGTACTTGAGCGTTGCCACAACGGCATCGTTCGAGAAGCTGTCGATCGATTTGCCATCAACGCCGACGTAGGCAACGCCAAGCGAAAGGCCCTTGTAAAGCGTGGCGCTGGCCGAAAGGCTATAGTCCCAACCGCCGCCAGTGCCGGCAAGCGTAAGCCGCTTGGGCGAAAGCGCGCCATCAGTGTAGCCGGCATGGGCCGTTAGGGTAACCGGCGTGCTGGGCACGGCCAGTGACCAGTCGGAATAGAGATACAGGTTGTCATCGCCGCCGAGCGAATCCTGCTTCCAAGCATAGTTCATTCCGAACTTGGCGCTGGCCGGACCAATCGCCGCGGTCAACGAGGCATAGGGTTCGAACACATTGCCATCGCCGGTGCTGCCAGCCGGGTAAACGTAATACAGCAAGCCGACGTCGGCCGTCAGGCCGCTGCTGACCTTGCCGGTCCAGCCAGCATAGACGTCAACTTCGGTCGAACCGTAAATGTCGGCCGCATCCTGTTCGAGGCTGGAAGCCCAAGTACCGGCATAAAGCCCGGACGAGTGATTGACGTTGATCGACCCCTGAATGGCCACATCCCCGCCTGAGAGCGAGATGCCGCGGAAACGGTAGTCGGTAACCAGGGCAGCGTTGCCGGTAACGGTGATGTCTGAAGGCGGATCGGTTTCATCAGCCAGGGCGGGAGTGGCAGCAAGGGCCGAACCGGCCAGAAGGGTTGCAGCGACAAGGCTGCGGACGGACGTGAGCATGGCAATCTTCCTATTGATTGTTGGTGCTTCGTCCCACCTGCGTCCGCCCTTGCTGCTCGTTTCGGCAGCATTCGGTTCGGACTGGGACGGGTTGGCATATTTTTGTTGCACTGCACAACAAAAAACGGGCCATAAGATTATAACGACAGCGGCGGTGTGCTTTTAAGGCAACGAATCCGAGCCCCCCCTTGGCCTGCAAACGCCGGAGATCATTGTCCGTTAACAGCCGCAGCGCTATAGCTGTGATCCTGATGATTTCCCGTTTGCGCCAGATCCTGAAGGCTGCGCCCGCGCCGCCTCTCGCTGCGATTCCGGAAGGACAACGGGTCTATGCGATTGGCGACATCCATGGGCGGGCGGATCTGTTTGCCGCCATGATCGCGGCCATTGATGCCGACGATATCTCGCGTGGATCAGCACAAACAACAACTATCCTGCTGGGCGATCTGATCGACCGCGGCCCGGATAGCGCGGGGGTCATTCGACAGGCTCGCGAATGGCAGAGAAAGCGGCTCGTCCGGGTTCTGATGGGAAACCATGAGGAGATGTTCCTCGACGCGCTGGAGCACGACGAGGTGATGCGTCACTTCCTGCGCTTTGGCGGGCGCGAGATGCTGTTGTCCTATCCGCTTGATCCGATGGTCTACACCCGGGCGGAACTGGGGGAGGTGGCCAATCTGGCGCGGGAAGTTATTCCTGCACAGGATATCGAATTCATCCGCGGCTTTGAGGATCAGATCGAACTGGGCGATTACCTGTTTGTCCATGCCGGGATTCGTCCCGGAGTTGCTCTGCCAAACCAGCGGGCGGGCGACCTGCGCTGGATCCGCGAGGCATTTATTGACCATGACGAAAGTTTTGGCCGGGTCGTGGTGCACGGCCATACCATTTCCGATTCCGCCCAGATCAGGCATAATCGGATCGGTATCGATACCGGTGCCTATCGCAGTGGCCGACTTACGGCCTTGGGGTTGGAAGGAACAAATCGCTGGCTACTGACCTCAGTAGCCGAAGACGGCGCGGTTCGCGTCCAAACAGAGGAATAAGCGATGAAGATTGCGATGGTCGGCTCAGGTTACGTGGGCCTGGTTTCAGGTGCCTGCTTTGCCGATTTCGGTCATGACGTTGTCTGCATTGATAAGGACCCCGCCAAGATCGAAAGCCTGCGCGCCGGGATCATGCCAATCTACGAGCCGGGGCTGGCCGAACTGGTTGCTTCGAACGTTCGCGCCAACCGTCTGTCCTTCACGACCGACCTAGCCGAAGGGATCGCTGGCGCCGGAGCGATTTTCATCGCGGTTGGCACACCCAGCCGCCGCGGCGATGGCCATGCCGACCTTTCCTACGTCTATGCCGTAGCTGAAGAGATCGGACAAAACCTGAAGAATGACGCGGTGATCGTCACCAAGTCCACCGTGCCTGTCGGCACGGGGGATGAAGT
>JBEGJL010000081.1:0-3311 GCA_041184605.1 Pseudomonadota bacterium | reverse complement strand
GCCGTGGGCAATGCCTTCATCCTCAAGCCCAGCGAGCGCGATCCCTCGGTGCCGGTGCGGATTGCCGAACTGTGGCTCGAAGCAGGCCTGCCCGAAGGGATTTTCCAGGTGGTCCACGGCGACAAGGAAATGGTCGATCTGATCCTCGATCACCCCGCGATCAGCGCGGTCAGCTTTGTCGGCTCATCCGACATTGCGCACTATGTCTACAACCGCGGCGTAGCCGCCGGTAAGCGCGTCCAGGCGATGGGCGGCGCGAAGAACCACGGCATTGTGATGCCCGACGCCGATCTGGACCAGGTTGTGAACGACCTTTGCGGTGCGGCCTTCGGCTCGGCCGGCGAACGCTGCATGGCGCTGCCGGTGGTGGTGCCGGTGGGTGAGGATACCGCCGAACGGCTCAAGGCCAAGCTGATCCCGGCGATCCACGCGCTCAAGATCGGCGTCTCAAACGATCCCGAAGCGCAGTACGGCCCGGTCGTCACCGCCCAGCACAAGGCCAACATCGAGCGCTGGATTCAGACCGCGGTGGACGAAGGCAGCGAACTGGTGATCGACGGGCGCGGGTTCAGCCTGCAGGGCCATGAGGAAGGCTATTTCCTCGGCCCGACGCTGCTCGATCGTGTCACCCCGGACATGACGAGCTATCACAACGAAATCTTCGGGCCGGTGCTGCAGATCGTGCGCGCCAAGGATTTCGAGGAAGCGCTCGCCCTCCCCAGCAAGCATCAGTATGGCAACGGCGTGGCGATCTTCACCCGCAATGGCCACGCCGCGCGCGAGTTTGCGGCGCGGGTCAATGTCGGCATGGTTGGGATCAACGTGCCGATCCCGGTGCCGGTGGCCTATCACAGCTTCGGCGGATGGAAGCGCTCGGGCTTTGGCGACACCGACCAGTACGGGATGGAAGGGCTGAAGTTCTGGACCAAGCTCAAGAAGATCACCGCCCGTTGGCCTGACGGCGGCGGCGATGGCAGCAACGCCTTCGTCATCCCGACGATGGGGTGAGACACGCAAAATCCCGCAGCGACCTAATCAGCCTTCTCTCCCGTCGCTGTGGTTTGTGCCTGACGGCACGCTTGGAGTGCGAGACGGCGGCGAGCCGTCGTCTCGCACCTTTTTATCCGGTTTCCCTTGTATGATTGACCAATTTGCCCTGACTGACGACCAGCTTGCGATCCAGGACATGGCGCGCAAGTTCACCGCTGACCGGATCACTCCGTTCGCG
The DNA here is from genome assembly GCA_041184605.1 of Pseudomonadota bacterium. Lineage (GTDB taxonomy): Bacteria > Pseudomonadota > Alphaproteobacteria > Sphingomonadales > Sphingomonadaceae > Novosphingobium. The sequence continues at coordinate 2,083 of JBEGJL010000081.1, read as the reverse complement.
GCCGAATGGGACGAAAAGCATCTATACCCGGTCGATGTGTGGAAGGCCGCAGGCGAACTCGGCTTCGGAGCGATTTACATTTCCGAGGAGCACGGCGGGATCGGTCTGGGGCGGCTCGAGGCGGCGCTGATCATGGAGGCGATGGCCTATGGTTGCCCTGCGACGTCGGCCTTTATCTCGATCCATAACATGGCCGCGTGGATGATAGATTCCTTTGGAAGCCAGGAACTTAAGCATCGCTTCCTGCCCGAGTTGGTCAGCATGGAGAAGATCGCCTCCTACTGCCTGACCGAGCCAGGCAGCGGTTCGGACGCTGCCGCGCTCAAGGCCAGCGCGCGTCTTGACGGTGACTATTATGTGCTCAACGGCACCAAGCAGTTCACGTCAGGCGGCGGAGTGAACGACATCTACGTCTGCATGGTTCGCACCAGCGACGACAAGTCGAAGGGCATCACCTGCCTCGTGGTCGAGAAGGACACGCCAGGCCTCTCGTTCGGCGCACCGGAGAAAAAGCTGGGGTGGAACGCCTCCCCCACAGCACAGGTGATTATCGAGGATTGCCGCGTGCCGGTGGCCAACCGGGTCGGCGCGGAGGGCGAAGGGTTCCGCTTTGCCATGGCCGGGCTCGACGGCGGACGGCTTAATATCGGGGCTTGCTCGCTGGGCGGAGCGCAGCGCTGCCTCGACGAAGCGATCGCCTATACCAAGGACCGCCAACAATTCGGCCAGCCCATTGCCGATTTCCAGAACACCCAGTTCATGCTGGCCGATATGGCGACCGACCTCGAAGCCGCGCGCGCCCTGCTTTACATGGCCGCCGCCAAGGTCACCGCCAATGCGCCGGACAAGAGCCGCTTTTCCGCCATGGCCAAGCGGCTGGCGACCGACAACGGCAGCAAGATCGTCAACGACGCGCTGCAGCTGTTCGGCGGCTATGGCTATTTGAAGGACTATCCAATCGAACGCTTCTGGCGCGATCTCAGGGTCCATTCGATCCTGGAGGGGACCAATCAGGTGATGCGGATGATCGTCGGCCGGGACCTGCTGCGCCAATGACCGACGAGGTAATCATTCGCCGCGAGGGCTCCGCTGGGTTCCTCTCGCTCAACCGTCCGCAGGCGATCCACGCGCTGACCCTGCCGATGGTCCATGCCATGACCAAGGCACTGCTCGAATGGCGCGACGATCCCGCGGTCAAGGCGGTGATCATCGATCATGCCGAGGGCCGCGGGTTCTGTTCAGGCGGGGATATCGCCTTCCTGCGCAATTCCGCCCTCAACGATGGCGGCGTGTCGGGTCGCCAGTTCTTTCATGACGAATACCAACTCAATCACCTGATCTTCACTTACGAAAAGCCGGTGGTGGCTTTCATGGACGGGATTACCATGGGGGGCGGGGTCGGGATCTCTCAGCCCGCGCGCTTCCATGTGGCGACCGAGAATACCCGGTATGCCATGCCCGAAACCGGGATTGGCCTGTTTCCCGATGTCGGCGGCGGCTGGTACCTCTCGCGACTACCGCATCGGATCGGCCAGTTTCTGGCGCTGACCGGCGCGCGGTTCGATGGGGCCGAGTGCCGTTGGGCCGGGCTTGCCACGCACTACCTGCCGAGCGAAGCACTGGCTGAGGCGAAGCAACGCCTTGCCGCCGGCCACGATCCGGCCCAGGCACTTTCCGCGCTGGCTATCACCCCGCCCCCGGCACGGATCGAGGCCAACGCCCCGGCAATCGCCCGGCACTTCGCTTCGGATCGCTATGAGGACGTGCTCGCCAGCCTGGAGGCGGATGACAGCGACTGGGCCGCCAAGGAACTCGCCACCCTGCGCACCAAATCACCCCAGACCTGCAAGGTTGCGCTGCGGCAGCTGCGTGACAGTCTGGCGCTCGATGATTTCGCCGACAACATGGCGATGGAATACCGCATCGCCAGCCGGGTTCTGACCCTGCCCGATTTCGCCGAAGGGGTGCGCGCGGTGATCGTCGACAAGGACAATGCGCCCAAATGGAACCCGGCCACGCCCGAAGGCGTGACCCAAGATGTGCTCGACGCGATCTTCGCGCCACTGCCCGCAGAGGAAGAATG
>JBEGJL010000080.1:0-2699 GCA_041184605.1 Pseudomonadota bacterium | reverse complement strand
GCGCCGGTTGAACCATGGGTCAGGGCTTCCAGCCAAAGGGCTTCGTCAACTGGCGGGCGGCCAGCCAAGTCAGTCAGGAAAGCGAGGGTTTCTGAAGCAAGCATGGTGCGATCAGAAGGTTCCGCCAATCCGCTTCCACCGGGTTGCCGAGAACCAGGTCCAGGGCTTTAGCCATTCGGCGCTGCCATCGGTTGACCACATCACGATCGAGGCGCGGCCGACCAGATTGTCCATTGGCACCAGCCCGATCCCGCGGCCGGGTTCTGCCGGAAAGCGGCTGTCTTCCGAATTGTCGCGGTTATCACCCATCAGAAACAGGTGGCCTTCGGGGACCACCACGGGTGGCGTATTGTCCATCTCGCGCGGGCCCAGGTCGAGCACCTCGAAATGGCGGCCTCCGGGCAGCGTCTCGCGATAGCGGGGGTAGCGGCAGATATCTGTCCCGTCGCTGCGGCGGGCGATGAACTGGAGGGAATAGCATTCGGTGTTGGGCGTAATCTCGATCTCAAAATCGGGGATGCGCTGCTTGGGCACGGGCATGCCATTCAGGTAAAGCTGGCCGCCCACCATCTGCACCGTATCGCCGGGCAGACCGATCACCCGCTTGATATAGTCCAACTCATTCAAGGGGGGTTGCTTGAAGATCACCACATCCCCGCGCTGCGGGAGATCAGCCAACACCCGCTTTTGTGGCAAGAGCGGAAGGTCAAGCGGCAGCGAATAGCGAGAGAACCCATAGGGCCACTTGGCGGCAAGCAGGTAGTCACCATTCACTAACCGCGGCTGCATCGATTCGCTGGGGATGTTGAAGGGCGAGAAAACGAAGCTGCGGAAGATCATGACGATCACAACCAGCTTCAGCAGGAACAGAAAAAAACTGTCTTCCTTGCGGGCAGGGGTGTTTTCTGCCGCACTGTCAGGCATTTGTGCCGTTGTGGTGGCTTCTGTGCTGGCGGCTGGGTCAGTCATTTTCTTGTCCATCGGGGGGCAGGCGGCGCGCGTCAAGGGTTAGCTTTATCGTCACCGGCATGCCGAGCATCGGCAACCGGCTGGCCCGAATACGTTTTTATCGGTCTTTCACTTAGCGGTTCGCGCGGGCATTAGGGCGCCGATTTGAAGGAGCAATGCGATGAGTGAAGCAGTGGCCGCCGCATGGCAGAACCTGGCCGGATTGCCCCGTCCCAAGCTGGCCGAACTGTTCGCCGATCCGGCGCGGCTGGATCTGCTATCTTCGCGGCTGGACCTGCCCGGCGGGGCGATCCGGTTTGACTGGTCGAAGACCCATCTCGACGCGGCACACCTGGCCGGCTTTTCGGCACTGGCCGAGGCGGTGCGCTTCAAGCAGGTCCGCGGCGCGATGTTTGCGGGTGAGAAGATCAACGTGACCGAAGGCCGTGCAGTTGAGCATACTGCGCTGCGCGGTGTGGGGCGCGAAAGCAGCGTTGAGGAGGCCGAGGCACTGCACGCCCGGATGGCTGGCCTGGTTGCCGCGATCCATGGCGGGGCGCTGGGTGAGGTACGGCACCTGATCCATATCGGCATCGGCGGTTCCGCATTGGGCCCGGCGCTGGCGATTGACGCGCTGACCCGCGATGGGGCGGTGGTCGATGTTCATGTAGTTGCCAATATCGACGGTTGCGCGCTGGAAGCGGCCTTTGCCAAGTGCGATCCGGCCACCACGCTGATCGCGGTGGCATCTAAGACCTTCACCACCACCGAAACCATGACCAACGCCGCATCGGCTCTGGCCTGGTTGCAGGAAAACGGTGTGACTGATCCCTATGGCCGGGTGATCGCGCTGACTGCCTATCCGGAAAAGGCAGTCGAATGGGGCGTGGATGAAACCCGCGTACTGCCGTTTGGGGAGAGCGTGGGCGGGCGTTATTCGCTGTGGTCCTCGATTGGTTTCCCGATTGCCCTGGCGCTGGGCTGGGATGAGTTTGCCGAGTTCCTGGATGGCGCTGCGGCAATGGACCGGCACTTTCTGGAAGCCGACGGCGCAGACAACCTGCCGCTGCGCGCCGCCTTTGCCGACCTGACCTATGCCCGCCTGCGGGGCTGCCAGACCCGCGCGGTCTTTGCCTATGATGAGCGGCTGCGGCTGTTCCCGTCCTATCTCCAGCAGCTCGAAATGGAATCCAATGGCAAGTCGGTGAAGGCAGATGGCCGCCCGGTCGATGGCCCAACCGCGCCGATCACCTGGGGCGGGGTGGGGACAGATGCCCAGCACGCGGTTTTCCAGCTGTTGCACCAGGGCACCCACGTGGTGCCGGTGGACTTCATCGCCTGCATTGCCTCGGGCGACGAGCTTTCGCCGGAGCATCACCGCAACCTGCTGGCCAATTGCTTTGCGCAAGGGGCAGCGCTGATGGCGGGCAAGGCGTCGGCCGATCCGGCCCGCGCCTATCCGGGGGACCGCCCTTCGGCGACGATCCTGTGCGAAGACCTGAACGCGGCCACGCTGGGCGCGTTGATTGCCTTCCACGAACATCGGACCTTTGCCGCAGGCGTGCTGATGGAAATCAATTCGTTCGATCAGTTCGGAGTGGAGCTGGGCAAGGAAATTGCCAAGTCGATCGGCACGGCGGGGGCACAGTTCGATGCCAGCACCAGCGCGCTGCTGGCCGAAGCGGGGCTGGCCTAAGCGAACAATTGCCCCCATATGACTGCCAACAAGGAGTTTTCCCATGGCAGGATTC
>JBEGJL010000079.1:0-10895 GCA_041184605.1 Pseudomonadota bacterium | reverse complement strand
AGGGCGGCTGCTGCATCCGGTCGAGGCCAACGAGGTGTTCCTGCGGCTGACCCAAGCCGAGCGCGAGGCGCTGCGCAGCCAGGGCTTCTCATTTTACGACTGGGGCGACGATGCGGCGCGGCTGGTCACTGCCTGGAACACGCCCCAAGACCATGTTTTGGCGCTGGCCCGCGCGATTTCCGCGCTGTGAGCATCGGACAATGAGCGAGGTCAAGCTGACACCGCGCTCGGTCGCGGCCTTTATCTTCCTTGCCCTCGTCTGGGGATCGACCTGGCTGGTCATCAAGGACCAGATCAGCGCGGTGCCTTCGGCCTGGTCGGTGGTCTGGCGCTTTGGCCTGGCGGCGACCGCGATGTCGGCCTTTGCGCTGCTCCGCGGCGAACGGATGCGGCTGACCCGACGTGAACTGGGTGTGGCGATCGCCATGGGCTTTTTCCAATTCAGCCTGAACTTCCAGCTGATCTACCGGTCAGAGCATTACCTGACCTCGGGCCTGGTGGCGGTGGTTTTTGCGCTGATGATCGTGCCCAATGCCGTGCTGGCGCGGCTGGTGCTGGGGGCGGCGCTTACGCGGCGGTTCGTTGCCGGATCGACGATTGCCCTGGCGGGCATCGCCCTGCTGATGTTGCACGAGTACCGGATTACACCGCCCAACAGCGGCGTGACGACCGGCGTGTTGTTGGTGACCGGCGCGATCCTCTCGGTCTCGGTCGGGAACCTGCTGCAAGCCACGCAAACCGCGCGCGGTGTACCGGTGGTCTCACTGATGGCCTGGGGGATGATCTGGGGGGTGATTGCCAGTGCCGCCTATGCCATTGTAGCTGTCGGCGCCCCCGTCCTCGATCCGCGCCCGGCCTATCTGGCGGGGATCGCTTACCTTGGTCTGGTTGGTTCAGCTCTGACCTTCCCGCTCTATTCGCAGTTGATCCGCGAATGGGGGCCCGGCCCGGCGGCCTACAACGGGGTAGCCGTCCCGGTGGTTGCGATGATCCTCTCGACCCTGTTCGAAGGCTACCAGTGGAGCCTGTTGGCCGGCGCCGGTGCTGTTCTTGCCATGGCCGGGCTGTTGGTGGCGCTATCAGGCCGCAAGTAAAGCGGCGAGACCCTCGCGATAGGTGGGATAGCGGGGCGACCAGCCGAGCATGCGCCGGGCCTTGCCATTCGCGACGCGGCGATTCTCGGCATAAAACGCGCGTGCCATGGGCGAGAGGGCTGCTTCGTCGAGCGATTGCAGTGGCGGTTGCGGCAGACCGAGCAGCGTGCATGCGTGTTCGATGACTTCGTTCTGGCTGCATGGCAGGTCATCGCTGATGTTGTAGGCCCCGGGAGGAGCCTCGAGCGCGAGTAAGGCGGCGCTGACGATGTCATCGACATGGACCCGGCTGAACACCTGATCCGCTAGGTCAATCCGATGGGCCTTGCCCTCGCGCACCCGTTCGAGCGCGGAGCGGCCCGGGCCGTAAATTCCCGGCAGACGCAGCACCCGCGCGCCGCGTTGAAGCCATTCGCTATCCGCCTCCGCCCGGGCCGTGCGGCGGCCCATGCCGGTGGGCGCGGTCTCGTCAACCCAGGCCCCGCCCGTGTCACCATAGACCCCGGTCGAGGACAGGTAGGTGAGTGGCTTTCCCGCCAGTGCGCCGCCGTAGGTCATCAGCACGGGATCGCCGTCCGTGCTCGGCGGGACCGAAGACAGCACCTGGTCGGCATCGATCAAGGCCATGCGGACGGAACCGGCATCATCGAACCGCAGCGTACCTGCGCTGCCGGTGGAGATCACTTCCCAGCCGCGCGCGGTCATGGTGTTGGCAATTCGGGTAGCAGTATACCCCAGGCCGAAGATGAAGAGGCGCGGCATGGTGAGCCTCATGCAGTCCAGTTCCGGCGAAGTCGAGACACGTTATGACGGGCATGGCTCGACTTCGCTTGGCCTAGCCGGATATGAAGGCGGCATGGACGCCATTTCCGCACCCCCTGCCGCCCCGCCTGTGATCCGCCGCGAGGATTACCAGCCGCCCGCCTGGCTGGTCCCGGAGATCGCCCTCGCCTTCAACTTGGGGCTGGAGCAGACCCGGGTGGTCGCAACGCTCAAAGTGCGGCGCAATGGCAGCGACCAGACGCTGCGCCTGAATGGCGACGGGATCGCCGCGGAAGCGGTGGTGGTCGATGGCAAGCCTTGCCAGGACTGGCGGATTGATGGCGCCGACCTGCTGATCGACCTGACCGGCGAAGCGCACGAAATCGAGATTACGACCCAGATCAATCCTAACGCCAATACCCAACTGATGGGCCTATATGCCTCGAACGGGATGCTTTGCACCCAGTGCGAGGCCGAGGGCTTTCGGCGCATCACGTTCTTCCCCGACCGGCCGGATGTGCTGTCGGTCTATTCGGTGCGCATGGAAGGGCTTAAGGCGCTGTTCCCGGTTCTGCTGTCCAACGGCAACTGCACCGCTGCCGGTGAGGGTGCCGATGGCAACCACTGGGCGGAATGGCACGACCCGTGGCCCAAGCCGAGTTACCTGTTCGCGCTGGTCGCGGGCGATCTGGTGGCGAACCACGACACCTTCACCACGATGAGCGGACGCAAGGTCGATCTCAACATCTGGGTCCGGGATGGCGACCAGGACCGGACCCATCACGCCATGAAGGCGCTAAAGGATTCGATGCGCTGGGATGAGGAGGTCTTCGGTCGCGAATACGATCTGGACCTGTTCAACATCGTTGCCGTGTCGGATTTCAACATGGGGGCGATGGAGAACAAGGGGCTCAACATCTTCAACACCCGCTATATTCTGGCCGATCCCGAAACCGCGACCGACATGGACTATGACGGGATCGAGGGCGTGGTTGCCCACGAATACTTCCATAACTGGTCGGGAAACCGCGTTACCTGCCGAGACTGGTTCCAGCTGAGCCTGAAGGAAGGCTTCACCGTGCTGCGCGACCAGCTGTTCAGCCAGGACATGGGGAGCGAGCCGGTCAAACGGATCGAGGACGTCCGCGTGCTGCGTTCCGCCCAATTCCCCGAGGATAGCGGACCGCTAGCGCACCCGATCCGGCCCGATGCCTATCAGGAGATCTCCAACTTCTACACCGCCACGGTCTATAACAAAGGGGCTGAAGTCATCCGGATGATTCGGACGCTGGTCGGCGAAGACCGGTTCCGCAAGGGTACCGACCTCTACTTCGAACGCCATGACGGTGAAGCCGCTACCTGCGAGGATTTCGTCAAGGCAATCGAGGACGGTGCCGGGATCGACCTGGCCCAGTTCCGCCTGTGGTACAGTCAGGCCGGTACGCCCAAGGTTACCGCGCGGTTGGCGCATGAAGGCAATACGGCGCGGCTGACCTTGTCACAGGAGGTGCCGGCCACGCCGGGCCAGCCAGTCAAGCAGCCGATGGTAATCCCGCTGCGGCTTGCCCTGTTCGATCGCAAGACCGGCCGGCATCATGGTGAACAGGTTGTCACGCTGAGCGAGGCGGGGACCGAACTGCGCTTCACTGATTTCAGCGAAAAGCCGGTCCTGTCGCTCAACCGTGGATTTTCCGCACCGGTGACAATCGACGTCGACAGTTCGTCGGCCGACCTGCTGTTCCTGGCTGCCCACGATGATGATCCCTTTGCCCGGTACGAAGCCTTGCAGCAACTGGTGGTCCAACATCTCGTGGGGGCGATCAGCGGAGGCATGCTTTGCGATGCCGAGCGTCAGAGCGGACGTGAGGCGATTGGCCAGGCATTGGCGGCCGTCCTTGCCGACCCGGCGTTGGATGACCTGATGCGCGGCGAACTGATGGCGCTGCCTAGCGAAACCTATCTTGCTGAACAGTTCGAACAGGCTGACCCCGGCGCAATCCGCGCTGAACGTGAAGGCCTGAAGGCCTGGCTGGGAGCGAAATTGCGGGACGCGCTGGTGGCGCTCCATGCCCGTGCGAGCGCGGTGCCCTATAGCCTCTCGGCCGAAGCCCGCGGTGCCCGCAAGGTCAAGACCCAGGCCTTGGTTTACCTCGCCGCCGCGGCTCCCGCGCTGGCAGCAGAACTGGCCATCGCGCAGTTCGATGCCGCTGACAACATGACTGACCGCCAGGGTGCGGCGCTGGTCCTTGCCGGCCTTGATGCGCCGCAGCGCGATATCAAGCTGGCCGCCTTCTATCAGCGGTTCGCCGGCAATGCCCTGGTGATCGACAAGTGGTTCTCGCTGCAGGCGGGTTCGCTGCATCCGCGCGTGCTTGATCAGGTCGAGGCACTGGCCGGGCACCCTGACTTTACGCTTGCCAATCCTAACCGGGTGCGGGCGCTATATATGGCGCTGGCTGGCAACCTGGGTGCTTTCCACTCTGCCGACGGGCGCGGCTATCGGATGATTGCCGACCTGATCCTCGCGCTGGACCCGCTCAACCCCCAAACCGCCGCGCGCTTTGTTGCGCCGCTGGGCCGGTGGCGCCGGATCGAACCGGTTCGGGCGGCGCTGATGCGGGCGGAACTGGAACGAATCATGGCCGCTCCCAGCCTGTCAAAGGACACTTATGAGCAGGTGAGCAAAAGCCTTGGCTGAACCGGTAGAAGTCCATCGCGCCGATCTTCTGGAAGGCCTGCCGCATGGTTTTCTTGGACGGCGGGGGGGTGTCTCAACGGGCGTGGTCTCGGGCCTGAACGTCGGCTTGGGCACGGGTGACGAACCACAGGCAGTGACCGAGAACCGCCACCGCGCGGTTGAGGCGGTCAATCCCGGTGCACGGCTAGCAACCGTCTATCAGGTCCATTCACCCGATTGCATGATCGTGACCGAACCCTGGCCCGATGCCGGGCGGCCTCATGCCGATGCTCTAGTGACTGACCGGCCCGGGCTGCTGCTGGGCGTGGTGACGGCCGATTGCGCGCCGGTTCTAATGGCTGATCGCATTGCCGGGGTCGTCGGCGCAGCCCACGCCGGCTGGAAGGGTGCCGTGGGCGGCGTTACTGATGCGACCATTGCTGCGATGGAGGCGCTTGGAGCAGAACGCGGCAGGATCATTGCCGCGATTGGTCCCTGCATCGCGCAGGCCAGTTATGAGGTTGATGCGGGCTTTCGCGAGCGCTTCATGGCTGCCGGAAAGGACAATGAGCAGTACTTCATTGGGGGTCGCCTGGGCCATTACCAATTTGATCTGGAAGGCTATGTTGAAGCGCGGCTGCGTGCTGCGGGTATCGCGGCGGTCGAGCCGTTGCAGCTGGACACCTATCCCGCGACTGACCGGTTCTATTCCTTTCGCCGGGCAACCCATCGCGGCGAGCCGGATTACGGGCGGCAGATTTCGCTGATCGGACTGCCACACCGGTGATGTGGGTAATGCACCGAGTGGTGCAAAAATCGCTGTTGGCAGAGTGCCTGCTTGCGTCTATCAGGCCCGCCAAATCGACCAGTCCATCTGCTTCGTCAGACTGACTGGCGAGGACAGGAAGGGGGCTTCCTGGACAAGGAATTGGGTTGGAATCCCGGGCTTGCGCAAGTGAACCCGGGGTAACCGCAAAAAGGCAGGATAGGTTCAACCATGGCTGAAAATGCTGACACCGCCACACTTGACGGGACCCCGGCTGAGGGTGTGCGGCGGCGCGATTTCATTAACATTGCTGCTGTCAGCGCTGCTGGCGTCGGCGGGATCGCAGTAGTTTACCCGCTGGTCAGCCAGATGTCGGCTTCGGCCGATGTGCTGGCCGCCAGTTCGACCGAAGTCGATATCAGCGCGATTGCGCCGGGCCAGGCGATCAAGGCCGTGTTCCGCAAGCAGCCGGTCTTCATCCGCAATCTCACTCCGGCTGAAATCGAAGCCGCGAACAAGGTTGACGTGGGTTCGCTGCGCGATCCGCAGACCCTGGCCGAGCGGACCAAGGAGGGCCATGAGAACTGGCTAATCACCATGGGCGTCTGCACCCACCTGGGCTGCGTGCCGATGGGTGCGGCCGAAGGCGAAGTGAAGGGCGAATTTGGCGGGTATTTCTGCCCCTGCCACGGTTCGCACTATGATACCGCCGCACGCATCCGCAAGGGTCCGGCTCCGAAGAACCTGATGGTTCCGGACTATGAATTCACTTCCGACACTGTCGTGAAGATCGGTTGAGGGCACCCGACATGAGCTTTCCCTGGGCAAACGAATATAAGCCGAGCCACCCGTTCATGGTGTGGATGGACGAGAAGCTGCCGCTTCCCCGTCTGGTCTATGGCGCGGTTGGCGGGGGCTATGAAGTCCCGCGCAACCTGAACTATTTCTGGAACTTCGGCTTCCTGGCCGGCCTCTGCCTGATGATCCAGATCGTCACCGGCGTGGTCCTGGCGATGCACTATGCGCCGAACACCCTGGTCGCCTTTGACTCGACCGAGCACATCATGCGCGACGTCAACTGGGGCTGGCTGATGCGCTATGCCCACGCGAACGGGGCTTCGGCCTTCTTCGTGGTGGTCTACCTGCACATCTTCCGCGGCTTCTATTATGGTTCTTACAAGGCCCCTCGCGAGATGATCTGGCTGCTGGGCGTGGTGATCTTCCTGCTCATGATGGCCACCGCCTTCATGGGTTATGTGCTTCCCTGGGGTCAGATGAGCTTCTGGGGGGCGCAGGTGATCACCGGCCTGTTCGGCGCGATCCCGCTGATCGGTGAGCCGATCCAGCACTGGCTGCTGGGCGGTTTTGCCCCGGACAACGCCGCGCTGAACCGCTTCTTCTCGCTCCACTTCCTGCTGCCCTTCGTGATCCTGGGCGTGGTGATCCTGCACGTCTGGTCGCTGCACATCCCGGGTTCGTCGAACCCGACCGGCGTCGAAGTTAAGGACAAGAGCGACACCGTGCCGTTCCACCCGTACTACACGGCGAAGGACGGCTGGACGGTTGGCCTGTTCATGGTGCTCTACAGCGCGGTGGTGTTCTTCGCCCCGAACATGCTGGGCCACCCGGATAACTACATCCCGGCCAACCCGATGCAGACCCCGGCGCACATCGTGCCTGAATGGTATTTCTGGCCGTTCTACGCGATCCTGCGCGCCTTCACCCAGGACTTCCTGTTCATGCCTGCCAAGCTGATGGGCGTGCTCGCGATGTTCTCGGCAATCCTGATCTGGTTCTTCCTGCCCTGGCTTGACCGTTCGCCGGTGCGTTCGGCCAACTATCGTCCACTCTATCGCAAGTTCTTCTATGCGCTGGTCGTGGCGATGGCGGTGCTGTTCTATTGCGGCGGCGCCCCGGCTGAGGAACCCTACGTGATGCTCAGCCAGATCGCTGCGCTTTACTACTTCGCCCACTTCCTGATCATCGTGCCGATCGTTTCGTCGATCGAGCGGCCGGATCCGCTGCCCTATTCGATTACCGAATCGGTGCTGGGTCCCCAGCCGACCAAGGCCTAAGCGAGACGGAAAGAGACAGAACAATGATCCGTATCCTCTCCCTCCTCGTCGGCGCCTTCTTCACGGTGGTGCTTGGCTATTCGTTCACCCGCGGTGCGTATACCGCAGCGACCGAACCGCACGCCCTGACGGCTGAAAAGGTGTTCCACCTCAAGCCCAAGGAACTGCACCTTTCCAGCGACGGTGCCTTCGGCAAGTTTGATCGCCAGCAGCTGCAGCGTGGCTTCAAGGTCTACGAAGAAGTCTGTGCCGCCTGCCACAGCATCAAGCATGTCGCCTTCCGCGACCTAGCCGCGTTGGGTTACAACGAAGCCGAGATTAAGGCGATTGCCGCCAAGGCGACCGTCGCCGGCAAGGATCCGCTGACCGGTGAAGTCAAGGATCGTCCGGGCCTGGCCAGCGATTACTTCCCGCCGGTGGTCTACGCCGGTCTTGGCCATCCACCGGATCTTTCGCTGATCACCAAGGCGCGCCACGAAGGTCCGGCCTATGTCTATTCGCTGCTGACCGGGTATCAGGCCCAGCCGGCCGAGCTTCTGAAGAAGTTCCCGGAAGCCAAGACGGGCGAAGGGCTGCACTACAACCCTTACTTCGCCAACCTGAACCTGGCGATGCCGGCCCCGCTGACCAGCGAAGGCCAGGTGACCTACAGCGATGGCACCAAGGCCACTGTCGACCAGATGGCCAAGGACGTTGCCGCGTTCCTCGTCTGGACGGCTGAGCCGAAGCTGGAGAACCGTCACCAGACCGGTTTTTGGTGGATCGGCTTCCTGATCTTCGCCACGGTCCTGGGTTACATGGCCTACCGCAACATCTGGGCGGAAAAGAAGGGCCACTAAGACCTTTTACCGATCACACTGAAGAGCGCCCCTTGCCAGCTGGCCGGGGGCGTTTTTCATTTCAGCGCGGCGGATAGAGGCTGGCTTGCTGTCGAAGCAATTGACGAAAGCCGATGGTTTGGCGCATAGGCTGCGGCGCGCCGGGCGTTGCCCTGAGCGGGTATAGCATAGTGGTAATGCTCCAGCCTTCCAAGCTGGCTAGAGGGGTTCGATTCCCCTTACCCGCTCCAGCCACTCACAGCCCAATTTGCAGTTTGCTAATGGCTCGGTCTGCTAATCGCGGCAGCGGGGGAAGCGTTCGCCCTCAGCGATGATGGCTTCATATCGGTTAAGCATGAAGTTCCGCAATTCGCGAGTGAAGTCGGTTTGCCCGGATTGCTCGGGCAAAACATAGCCCCTAGCTGTCTTGACGACGAAACCTCGCTTCACCAGCCGGTCGATCTTTCGCCGCGCCGTTTCACGGTTGATCCCCAGGGTCACATAAATGAACTTCAGCGCAACGGCCGGCCGGTCGTCCAGAGGCAATACCTCCAGCTCATATCCGTATTTGTTGGCCAGGAACGGGTCATCCACAATCGGCCGAGTGCTTTCGGCGCCGATCAGGCAGACCATGGCAACCTCCTCTACCGACAATTCATAATTGTAGACCGCGAAGCTCAGGAAATCGACCATATGGCGGAGCATATAGGATGCTGCGCGGCGCGTTGGCCCACTATCTGATTTGATCACTGGACTTCGACCGTCCCTGGTTGGCCCAATGCAGACTGGATCAGGTCTCCAAGCATCGCAAGACGGCTATGCCTTTGGCTCGAGCTGTAAACCGGCAGAAAGCCCAGTCGATTGACTATGCCGACGACCAATCTGGTGTGCTGCCCCATGCCGTAGAGCCAGATTCCGAAACGGCCCGGGACTGCAACCTGTCCAGACCGCCCACTAAACACGAATTGGTGGATGAGATCGTCCCTACCAATCAGGTCGTAGCCCAACGAGCACATGGCGAACTTGAGACGTCCCACGCAGTCAGACAAGTTGGTCTCGACATGGATTTCAGCCTGCAGCTTTGGCAAACGGCCGAACATCTTCCCCTCCTCGAATTCACCAATCGAATATCACGTAACAGGTAGGCAAATGAGACAGGCATGAGGAGCAAAGATGCACATAATGTGCACGAATGCATTGTCTCTGCGACGCTTGGCTGACCCGCATATGGAGCGATCAAGAATTTACTGTGCGGAATATTTAGGAGACATAGAATCCGATTGGTTCGGCGTCTGATTTTAAGCCTATGATTTTACGCCATATGTTGTGCATGATGGCATCTGCACAAAAACTAGTAATTGTTCGAGTGAAAAGTCAGTCCCAAAGCTACTTTTGGCTGTCGAATAAATATGTAAAAACCGAATTTTCATCCTCGATGGCCCGGAAATAAAGAAAATGATATTGCCGCGTGCGCCTCTCGATACTAATGCAACCGCTGATTGATGATATGATGTGCAGACAAAGGGATGCACGTTCATTTGTACGGGTGGGGCTAATGCTTTCGAAAGTCGTAAAATTCCTGACGGTTCTTATCGCCGCCGCAGTTGCATCTCTTGCGATGCCTGCTGCTGCAGCGGTTACGGCTACTTTCACGACCGGCGGCATCGCAGAGTATTCGGGCCCCAATGCCAACCAGAACGATAACGTCAGAGATTTCAGCACTCTGGGCATTACCAAGATCGAGATGTCGCAGGGTGGTTCGTCCTGGGGCGGCACCAGGGCAATGACACGACCGTCACAATGACGATCTTTTTCAACGATTCGACCACCTATCAATTTACCGGCGTGCTGAATTGGCAGCTCAATGACGGCGGCGCCGCAATTCCGGTGAAGTACTTCGGTGTGACCACTTCCACTGTCGTGCCCGATGGCGACGACCGTTACACCCGCACCAGCGCGAGCCTTAAGAAAACCTACATCCTGGTTCTACCGTCCAAGGTTGCGACAACCAACTGGTCAACGCTTGTTTCGACCGACAGCACCGATGGCAGCGCAAATTTCAGCGCCGCCAACGTGTTCAACGCCCTGAATGCCGAATTCCTTGGGAATTCGTCGCCTAGCTTCAGCAGCACCAACGCGACCGATTCGAGCGGAAACCCGTCTTACAGCTTTAACTACGCGGAAAATTCGGCATCGGGAGCCACTGTTGGCACGGTCAGCGCCACTGATCCGGAAAACAACACGCTGACCTTCAGCATCACCGGCGGTAATACGAACAACTGGTATGCGATTGATTCTTCGACGGGTGCGATCACGCTCACCGCTACCGGTGCGGCATCGCTCGCGAACAATTATGAAGCAACGCCAAATAGCCAGACATTGACCGTCGCGGTTTCCGATGGGACCAGCACGACCTCGATCGAGGTCAAGCTGAATGAGACCAATGTCAATGACGTCGCCCCCGTCTTCAGCAATACCAATGCGACCGACGCATCCAACGCGGCATCCTATAGCTTCAACTATGCTGAGAATTCGGCGAGTGGCGCGACTGTTGGCACGGTTAGTGCGACCGATGCCGAAGGCGGCACGCTGACCTTCAGCATCACCGGCGGCAACACGAGCACCTGGTATGCGATCGATGCCTAGACCGGTGCGATCACGCTGACGGCGGCGGGCGCGGCCTCGCTGGCCAACGATTTTGAG
>JBEGJL010000078.1:0-4466 GCA_041184605.1 Pseudomonadota bacterium | reverse complement strand
GTGGTGATCGCGGATTCATCGAGCGGCAGGGCCAGCTCAATCCGCTCAAGCGCGGCTTCACGATAGGCGCTCTCGCGCTCGCAGCCGATCCACTCGCGACCCAGGCGCTTGGCTACCGCGCCGGTGGTCCCTGTACCGAAGAAGGGATCAAGCACGACATCACCCTTGTTGGTCGTTGCCAGCATCACGCGATAGAGCAGCGCCTCGGGCTTTTGCGTCGGGTGGACCTTGTGCCCGCCCTTCTTGAGCCGTTCCTGCCCGCTGCAAATCGGCAGCACCCAGTCAGAGCGCATCTGCAGCTCGTCATTCAGGGTTTTCATCGCGCGGTAGTTGAAGGTGTACTTCGACTTCTCGCCCATTGAGCACCAGATCAATGTCTCGTGCGCGTTGGTAAAGCGGGTGCCCTTGAAGTTCGGCATGGGGTTGGACTTGCGCCAGACGATGTCGTTGAGGATCCAGAAGCCCATGTCCTGCAACATCGCGCCGAGGCGGAAGATGTTGTGGTATGACCCGATCACCCAGAGCGAGCCGTTCGGCTTGAGCAGGCGGCGCGCCTCGGTCAACCATTCGCGGCTGAACTTGTCATAGGCGGCAAAGCTGTCGAACTGGTCCCAGTGATCGGTTACCGCATCGACATGGCTGCCGTCGGGGCGCGAGAGATCGCCACCCAGCTGCAAATTATAGGGCGGATCGGCGAAGATCATGTCAATCGAGGCGTCAGGCAGGCTGCGCATCGCTTCAATGCAATCGCCATCGAGGATCCGGCCGACCGGCAGATCCGGCCGAATCACCTCGCGCACGGGCTTCAACCGCGCCTTTTCTCCCACCAGCATCTGGCCCATGACATTCCCTGAAAAACTGCAAAAGTTATCCACAGGGTGAGTCATCCGGAGTCCCGCGTCAAGTACAAAGGCCCCGGGAATCCTTTCGATTCAGCGCGATTCAAAGCGGAACACAACGAGTCCGGCACAGCATGTTGAGTCCCGGGATTCGCCTCGGACTCAACATATGGTGGGTGTGGCCTGCGGGACTCGCCCGCAAAATAATTTGATCAGATCAACACCAGCTGGGCCACCGGCGCGAAACTGCGGCGATGGAGCGGGCTTGGGCCATGTTCCCGCAAGGCGGCAAGGTGCTCCGCCGTGCCGTACCCCATGTTGGTTGCCCAGCCGTAATGCGGGTGGACCTGCGCATATTCGCGCATCAACCGGTCGCGATGCTCCTTGGCGAGGATCGAGGCCGCAGAAATGCAGGGCTCGATCCCGTCTCCCCCAACAATCGCGCGGGCGGGCCAGCACCAATCAGGGTGCCGCCCCGCCGGGGTCATATTGCCGTCGATCAGCACCTCATCCGGTTCCAGCGCCAGCGCTGCCACGGCCCGGGTCATCGCCAGCATCGTCGCGGCGAATATGTTGATCCGGTCGATCTCCTCAGCCTCGACCACGCCCAGCGCCCAATGGCAGCTGGCCTTGATCTGCGGCTCCAGCACCGCACGGCGCTTGGCTGAGAGCTTCTTGGAATCGTCTAGTCCGGAAGGCGCATCAGGACCGAGCACGCAGGCCGCGGCCACGACCGGGCCAGCCAGCGGACCGCGACCAGCCTCGTCAACGCCGATCACGACCCGGCCTTTGGTCCCCTTGGCAAAGAGCAGCGCGGATTCCATCTACCAGGCCATGACCAGAACCATCATTCGCACCTTCTTCCCGCTCGCCGCGTTCCTCGCAAGCTGCAGCCCTTCGGTTGCTGGGGATACCCCGACCGTCACCGAAACTAAGCGTGTCTTTGCAATGACGCCCCTCGCCACGCTGGATGCGCCATGGGCGATCGCGGTCCTGCCGCACGGCGGGGTGCTGGTGACGGAAAAGGCCGGTAGCCTCAAGCTGATTGACGGTGCCGTCAAGGAAGTCGCTGGGGTGCCAAAGGTTGATGCCGGCGGCCAGGGCGGGCTTGGCGATGTGGTTCTCGCGCCGGATTACGCAAAGAGCGGGCTGGTCTACCTCTCGTGGGTCGAAGCAGGCGAGAATGATACCCGGGGGGCCGTGGTCGGCCGGGCACGATTGGTCATGGGCCATGCCCCGCGCCTTGAAGGACTGGAAGTGCTTTGGCGCCAGAACCCCAAAGTCACGGGCCGCGGACACTTTTCGCATCGCATCGCCTTCTCACCGGATGGCCAGCTGATGTTTGTCTCTTCGGGCGAGCGGCAGAAGATGGACCCGGCCCAGGATTTGTCCGTCAACCTCGGCAAGGTCCTGCGCCTGCTGCCCGACGGCAAGCCCGCTCCCGGCAACCCCTTCGCCGACAAGGGCGGCATCAGTGCCGAAATCTGGACCTATGGCCACCGCAATATACTGGGCCTGGCTTTTGACCCACAAGGGCGACTGTGGGATCTGGAACATGGACCGGCGGGCGGTGACGAACTCAACCTGGTTGAACCCGGCAAGAACTATGGCTGGCCGATAGTTTCTGAAGGTGATCACTATGATGGTCGTGACATTCCGCCGCACAGCACGCGGCCTGACATGGCCGCGCCAAATATCAGCTGGACCCCGGTCATCGCCCCTGGGGACATGGTGTTCTACCGTGGCAAGACCTTTCGCGACTGGCGCGGACAATTGCTGATCGCGGGGCTCGGATCAAAGGGCCTGGTGCGCGTGACCATCGATGGCGCAAAGGTCACCGAGGCGGCCCGCTACGCGCTGGACAAGCGGATCCGCGACATTGCCGAAGCCAATGACGGCAGCCTGCTGGTGATCGAGGATGGCAAGGCTGGCCGCCTCCTCAGGCTGACCCCGGCGAAGTAACCGGCACCGAAATCCATCGACAAGCGCGCCCCCGGGCCTTAGGGGCGCGCGCCTATGGCAGACGGTCCTACCCTGATCCCGCTTGATAACGTCGATCCCGCGCTGGTTGAGGAACTGCTCGACCGCGCGTTTGAGCCAGGTCGCCATAAGCGCACGGCTTACAAGGTGCGCGAAGGCATGGATTGGCTGCCCGGCCTGTCCTTTGCCGCGATTGACAGCGCAGAGCACCTGGTCGGAACAATCCAGTGCTGGCCGGTTGCGCTAACCGATCCCGATGGCCGCCGTCATCCGATGATCATGGTTGGGCCGGTCGCTGTCGAACCCGCCGCGCAGGGCGCGGGCTATGGCAAGGCGTTGATGACCGCCAGCCTGGCCGCGCTATCGCCGCAGGCACCGCTGCCGCAGGTGATGATCGGCGATCCGGAATATTATGGCCGGTTCTGGGGCTTCACCAATGCCCACACCGGCGGCTGGGACTTGCCCGGGCCGTATGAGCCCCACCGCTTGCTGGTGCGGTGCGACAATCCAGCCGTCCTCCCCACCGAAGGCGTGCTGGGGCCTTGGCGCGGCTAAGTTGATCTGGCATCGCACCCCCGATGCCATTTGAGCCGCTACCCGATTTTGCCACGCTGAGGCTTGCGGAAATCGCGACGCTGAATGCAGAGCGCCAGCTGCCGCCGGTCGCAGAGTGGAACCCGCAGGCCTACAGCGACAGCCTGATGACCATCAAGGCCGACGGGCGCTGGTTCCACGATGGCGGGGAAATCCGTCGCCCGGCGATGATCCGGGCCTTTTCGGGGCTGCTGCGGCGCGAGGCTGATGGCAGCCATTGGCTGGTTACGCCGGTCGAAAAGCAGTCCATCATTGTCGAGGATGCCGCCTTTATTGCCACGGATGTGGTGGCACAGGATGGCGCTCTCGCCTTTCGCCTGAACACCGACGAGATCGTCGTGGCTGGACCGGACCACCCAGTGCTGGCGCGCGGCCAAGCCGAGCTACCGGCCATTTACCTGACGGTCCGCAACGGCTGTGAAGCCCGGATCAACCGCAGCACCTGGCTGCAGCTGGTCGAACTGGCCGATGCCGATCTGTGCGTGACCAGCGAGGGCACACGATTTTCCCTGGTGCCCGCATGAGCGAACTGGTGGCGCGGCTGCGAAGCCTGCACGAAGCGGGACATGCGCAGGAACTAGATGACCTGCTGTCCGACGAGCGCCACGACGGAACCTTTCGGCCCGCAGCAGTGCTAGCCGCGATCACGCAGCGTGAGCGGCCCGGCTTTCTGCTGATTCACCGCCCCTCCAACATGCGCTCGCACCCTGGGCAGGTTGCCTTTCCCGGCGGCAAGATCGACCCCGGCGAGACGCCGGTCGAAGCCGCCTTGCGCGAAGCGTGGGAGGAATTGGGCATCCACGAACGCGATGTCACTGTGATCGGCACCAGCGACCAGTATCGCACCGGGACCGGCTATGAAGTGACCCCGGTGATCGCGGTCGTACCGCCGGATCTTGAACTCAACCCCAACCCGACCGAAGTGGCCCGGTGGTTCGAGGCCCCAGTCGACTTCGTGTTCGACCGCCAGAACCAGGTTGAACAATCGGCATTTTGGCAAGGCGCCGAAAGGCGCTACATCGAGATCATGTGGCAAGAGCATCGGATCTGGGG
>JBEGJL010000077.1:0-3146 GCA_041184605.1 Pseudomonadota bacterium | reverse complement strand
CACCCACAATCACCAACTGAGCCTTGGACATGCAAGATGTACTCATGCTCAATCGACCTTGATACCCATGCGTCGAATGGCCTCCCCATAACGTTGGGTGTCGTTTTCAATCAATTTCTGGAAGTCCTCGGGCGTTCCGCCGTCTGTCTCAAGACCCAAACCAGCGAGTTTTTCGCGAATGTCGGGTAGCTTTAGCAGGGTGTTGATTTCCCGGTTCAATCGGCTGACGGTGGCGAGCGGCGTACCTGCCGGAGCCATGAGACCGAACCAACCAATGACCTCAAAATTGCGGATGCCTTGTTCGATGGCCGTCGGGACATCCGGCAGCGCAGAGCTGCGCGTACGTGAGGTGACGGCAAGCGCTTTGAGCTTACCGGACTGAATGTGCGGCAATGCACTGGAGGGAATTTCAAAGCCCAACTGCACTTCGCCTGAAAGCAAAGCAGTCAAAGCTGGACCGGAGCCTTTGTAGGGCACTTGAACCATGTCCACAGAGGCATCCTTCTTCAGAAATTCTGCTGCCAGTGCTGTTGTGGTCGCGCCTCCGCCCCCGGCGGCATAGTTGAGGGTGCCGGGTGCTTTACGGGCGGCGCCAAGCATGTCGCTGAGTGTTTTCCAGGGCTGAGCGCTGGGGGCAACGATCACGATGGGTGTGGCAGCGATCTTGGCTATGGGTGTAAAGGCCTTGAGTGGGTCATAACGCAGATTGCTGTATAGCGCGCCACTGCCAGCATGACCGGATGTCACAAACAACAAGGTGTGACCGTCTGCAGGTGCGGTCGCTACGGCGGCACTGGCAATGGTCGCGCCAGCGCCAGGCTTGTTCTCGATCACCACTGGCTGCCCCAAAGCTGCTGACAATTTCTGTCCAACCGCACGGGCCAGGATGTCTGCTGAACCTCCGGGGGCGAAACCAACGATGAGTGTTACTGGCTTGGTCGGCCAGGCAGCTGACTGCGCTCCCACAATCGAAGAACAAGCGCAAAGAAAGGCGGCAATGATCATGCGCCGGGGGGCGTTTTTGTGTGTGTCGAACATGAGAGGTTCTCCTTTTTTTGAGGACCTACCAGGGTCCAACCTCTGCCATCGTATGCATCCCTAACAATGCAATCCAATACCAATTCGTGGTTTGCGAATAACATTAAGTTATTCATGGAAGAATGGATGTCATGAATTTGCGACAAATCGAAGTGTTCCGGGCCGTGATGAATACGGGCTCCACAACAGAAGCTGCGCGATTGCTGCACGTGTCACAACCAGGCATCAGTCGATTGGTGCGGCACCTTGAAATGCAACTGGATGTGGCGCTGTTTGAACGCCGCAGCGGGAGGTTGGTTCCCACGGCTGAGGCCCGCGAACTGCATGAAGAAATCGAGAAGGTTTATAGGGGGGTTTTGCATGTGCGAGATGTTGCCGCGCATCTTCGCTTCGGTACGCACACCACCCTGCGGGTGCTCTCCAGTGCCAACACAGCGTTGGAACTGGTTCCACGCAGCATTGCCATGCTGATTCGTCGATACCCGACGGCCCGGGTACTTTTCGAGTCACTTCCAACTCGGGAATTCGTCAAGCTGCTGGTATCAGAGGAAGCTGACCTAGCCATCTCCAGCGCCCCTCTGGACCATCCATCGCTTGAAGTCGAAGAAATCGGGCAATGGCAACTCCTGTGCGCTTTACCAGCAGATCACGCTCTAATTGGCCAGAAAAAAACCAAATTGGCTAGCGTGCTGGCCGGCCGACTGGTGGCTTATAGCCATGAGGCGCCACAAAGTGCCGTGATAGATCACTGGATTGAGTCGCACAGCGTGGCACGTAACGTGGCCGCCGAAGTGCGCTCAGGATTGGCAGCTTGTGCAGTGGCTGCCACAGGCGTGGCGGTGGCCTTCGTAGATGACCTTTCGGCACGTGCCCATAAGGCGGATGGTCTTGTATTTGCGCGCATTGAAGACGCTCCGAGCTTCCCTGTTTATCGCGTGAAAAATCGCCATCGTCCGTTGCCTCGCCTCGGAGAGGCTTTTAGCGAGATTGTTCGCGTACAACTCCAGCAGCTTCAGAAAACTGCCATTCCGATAGCGGGGTTTGTGTTGCAGCATTGATTTAGCAGGCCGCACCAAATTCTTGGCGCAAACTTGGTACCCCTCTGCGCTGAGTGATTTTCGAAAATGAGTGGAAGCCGAGATGGGCCTGGAGTGCTTTCCAGACCACCCTGCACACTTAGATTTTCCGAAACAAATTTTGGACAGCCTCTGACAGGGCCTTGAGCTCAAGCGAAGCCAATTCCACGATGCTTTGCACCCAAGGGTCCTGAATACGGTCAGCGCTGCGGATGAGCACCAGTCGGCTGTTTCTTTGCAGACCGCTCAAAGGGCGCAAGCGCACCCGGGGCGGCAGCATCAAGGCGCAAGAGGCGGGCACGATCGCAACGCCCAATCCGCAGTCCACCATGGCCAGCACACTCATGAACTGGGTCGCGGTATGACGCACATCAGCAGTGAAGCCTGCCTCTTCGCATAGCGCGGCGGTCTGGTCGTAGTAATCGCTTTCGGCATAGCGCGAAAACGCGACGAAAATCTCAGATGCCAGTGAGGAAAGCTGCACGGCCTGACGGCTTCGTGCTAAGGCATGCCGCTCAGGCACAGCTAGGCAATACGGGTCGTTTATTTGAGCAGCCCATTCTGGCTGAGGGCTGCTCGCGGCGGGGCGGATGAAGCCAAGATCAATCTCGGCGTTGCGTAGCGCCTGCAACTGTCGCGATGAAGGCACACGCTCTTGCGCCTCAATGTGCAAGTTCAAGCCCGAACTTTCTAACCGCCGAATCAGCCCCGGTAGCAAGGACTGGGTGGCCGAAGGCATGAGCCCAATGCGCAAGGTGCTGCGCTGGCCGGACTGTTGCTCTCTCGCGCGCAGCGTGGCCTGTTCCGCCCGCGCAAGTATGGCCCGAGCATCCTCCAGAAACGAGATGCCCGCCGGGGTAAGTTGAACTCTCCGTGGCAAACGCACGAGCAAGCTGGCACCTACCTCGTCTTCGAGTTGACGAATCTGTGCCGACAGGGGTGGTTGAGCCATGAACAGTTTGGCCGCAGCACGGCTGATGCTGCCAAGTTCGGCCACGGTGACGAAGTAACGTAGATGTCGCAGTTCTATGG
>JBEGJL010000076.1:0-2817 GCA_041184605.1 Pseudomonadota bacterium | reverse complement strand
GACCCTTGTTGCGCCGGGCGGGCAGGCGGGAGATCGCCTTGCCTTGGTGCTCGATGCTGTGCCGGAAAAGAACCGACTGGCCCTTAAGCTGGCGGTAGACGCGCCCAAGGGCGGAGTGATCGCTGCTCTGGCGCGGATCGACGGGCCGCTCACCCTGAAGCTGGATGGTGCGGGTGACTGGTCGAGATGGGATGGCTTGCTGACCGGCAGCTATGCCGGGATGCCGGTGGCGCGTTTGCAGCTGGGCGCGCGCGATGGAAACTTTGCCGTGAAGGGCCCGGCGGAACTTGGCCGCCTGTTTGGCGGAATCCCAGCGGCACTGCTGGATCGGACGACCCGGATTGATCTGACCGCCCGGCTCAATCAGCGTCGCGCCGCGCTGGGCGGCTCGCTTCGGTCGGATCAGCTGTCGATCATTCCGACCGGGACAATCAATCTGGGCGATAACAGCTTTGCCGCGCTCAAGCTTGATGTCCTGCTGCAACGGCCGGCCGCGCTAGCGCCGAACCTGGCGGGGCGCGCTCTGCGTGCAGAACTGGAACTGGATGGGCCGTTCAAGACGCCGCAAGTCCAATACCGACTGCGCGCTGACGCCCTGTCGATCAACGATGTGGTGCTGGAAAACCTCGATGCCAGCGGCCGGGCAAAGGTACAATCTGGTCAAGTGATCGTACCTGTCGCGGCGCGGATTGCCCGCATCACCGGGCTGGATGGAGTCGCTGGCGGCAAGCTCGGCAACGTCCGGATTGATGGCGATCTGACCTTGGCGGGTGCCCGCCTGCTGTCGGACAACCTGAAGCTGCGGTCAGATCGGATCGATGCCAAGGCCATCGTCCTCGCCGATTTGCGCCGCGGCTTTTACAGCGGCGCATTCGAGGGGCGGATCAACAACTATGCGGTCGACAGCGTCGGTACCTTTGCGGTCACGACCACTGCGGATCTGAAGCGGACTGGGCTGGGTTTTGCCTTGACGGGCGCCATCCGCGCCCGCTCCACCAATCTGGTCAACCCTGCCGTGCGGGACTTTCTCGGCGGGCCGGCATCCGGCTCCAGCCAGATCGCCTATGGTTCCGATGGGGTAGTGCGGTTTTCTGGCCTGAAGGTCGCCGCGCCGCAGTTGCAGGTGTTTGATGGGCGGGGCAGCTATGTTCCGGGCGGCGCCTTGACGCTGACGGCCAAGGGGCGCTCCACCCGTTACGGCCCACTGGCACTGGAATTGACCGGCACAGCGGCCAGCCCGCGGGCCATCCTGCTGGCGGGCAGCCCGGGGCTGGGGATCGGCCTTGCCAACGTCCGGGCCGAAATTACCGGCAGTGAAGGCGCGTTCCGGTTCAATGCGAGGGGCGATACCGATCTTGGCCCGCTCAGCGCGGATGTCAGCCTGATCCGTGGGGCGCGGAATGCGTTCCAGATCAACCGCGGCGATCTGTCAGGTATCAGTTTTTCCGGCCGGATCGAGCAGACCGCCGCCGGGCCCTATGCCGGGACGCTGACGGCTAATGGTCAGGGGTTGACCGGCACGGTTCGTCTGGCCGCAGCCGGGCACTATCAGGAGATGCGGATTTCGGCGCGCGCGCAGGATACTGTCTTGCCCGGCCCGGCCCGGCTCGCGGTCGGACGGGGAATCGTTGATGCGCGGGCGGTTCTTTATGACCAGCCAGAAGTCACAGCCGATGTGCAACTGGCGCAGATGCGGTTGCGCAATCTCGATCTGGCTGCGGCACGCGCGCAGGCGGCCTATCGCGGGGGGCGGGGGCAGGCCCGGTTCCTTGCCGAAGGTGTCAGCGGCGTGCCGTTCCGTCTTGCTGGAAATGCGCAACTTGAACCCGCACTCTGGCGGACCTCGCTTCAGGGCCGGGTGCGCGGGGTTGCTTTTGCCACAGCCACGCCCGCCCGCATTGTTCCGGGCCAGGGCAGCTATGAATTGCTGCCGACGCGGATCGATTTCGGGCAGGGATCGGTTCGGCTGGCCGGCCGCTATGGTCCCGGCCTGCGGATCGAAAGCCGGATGGACCGGCTCGACGTGTCGCTGATAAACGCCTTCTTCCCCGGATATGGCATTGGCGGCAAGGCCACCGGCAGCCTCGATCTAGAGCAGGTTGCGCTGGGCACCTTTCCCCGGGCCAAGGCGCGACTAACAGTTACTGGTTTCTCCCGGAGCACAGCGGCGGCTGTCAGCCAGCCGGTTGACCTGAATCTGGCGGGCGAACTGGACCCGACCCGGGCCGATTTGCGGGCAGTCATCCGCGAACGCGGCACGATCATCGGCCGCATGAACGCCGCTCTGGTGCCATTGGCCGGGGGCGACTGGACAGACCGCATCGGCGATGGGACCTTAAGCGGGGGTATCCGCTACAACGGTCCGGCCGATACGCTGTGGTCCTTCGTCGGCCAGACTGACCAGAACCTGTCCGGGCCCATTGCCGTGGGGGCGGATTTTTCAGGTCGCTTGCGCGCACCTCAGCTAACCGGGATCGTTCGCGGTGATAACCTGACTTACGACAACCAGGCCTATGGGACGCGGCTGACCAATCTGGCCATTGCCGGGCGGCTGAACGGAGACCGGATCGAGTTCTCCAACCTTTCCGCTAATGCCGGTTCTGGCAAGATCGCCGGACGGGGCTACCTTAGTCTCGCGGCTGAAAGCGGCTATCCGATGGACCTGGCATTCGATCTTGATAATGCCCGGCTGGCGCGCAGCGATGCCCTGTCCTCAGCCGCGACCGGGCAACTCCGCCTGCGCAAGACTGCAGGCGAGGCGGCACTGCTCTCGGGCAAGCTGCTGTTGCCCGAGACCCGCTATGAACTGGTCCGCCA
>JBEGJL010000075.1:0-7018 GCA_041184605.1 Pseudomonadota bacterium | reverse complement strand
CTCAAGGCGCAGCGGTGACCCTCGTCGAGCCAGCCAATGGCTTTGCCGATGACCAGCCCTTCCCTGAGGCCGGGTTCGACTTGATCGCCAGCTTTGGCACGCTCGAAACGGCGAACGACCTGCCCGGCGCCCTGATCCACATGCGCAATGCGCTGGCGGCCGGTGGCCTCGCCATTGCCAGCTTTATCGGTGCCGGCAGCCTGCCCGCCCTGCGCGCCGCGATGCTGGCAGCCGATGGCGACCGCCCAGCCCCCCGACTTCACCCGGCAGTGGACGTCCGGGCTGGCGGGCAACTGCTGCAACGCGCTGGCTGGGCCGATCCCGTGGTGGACAGCCGCCCGCTCGACGTGCGCTTCAGCAACCTTGCCAGCCTGCTTGCCGACCTGCGGGCGCAGGGCCTTACCAACGTCCTCGCCCAGTCTGGGCCTTCGCTGACCCGTTATCAATATTTCCTTGCAAACGAAACGTTTGGAAGTGGAATCAAAGAGCGTTTCGAGATTCTGACGCTCAGCGGCTGGAAGCGTTAAGCGCAGCCTGCGCCGCCGCCAACCGCGCGATCGGGACGCGGTAGGGCGAAGCACTGACGTAATCGAGCCCGACCGCTTCGCAGAAGGCGATGGAGGCTGGATCGCCACCATGTTCGCCGCAGATGCCCAGTTTCAAGTCGGCACGCGTCTTGCGGCCGCGTTCGGCGGCTAGCTCGACCAGCTGACCAACACCTTCGACGTCCAGACTGACAAAGGGATCGCGCGGGTAGATGCCCTGCTCCACGTAAGGCGTCAGGAACCGCGCGGCGTCATCCCGCGATACACCCAGAGTGGTCTGCGTGAGGTCATTGGTGCCGAATGAGAAGAACGTGGCCTCCTCTGCAATCTCACCGGCCATCAGCGCGGCGCGGGGTAGTTCAATCATGGTACCAACCAGATAATCCAACCGGCGACCCTGCTCGGCAAAGACAGCTTCCGCAGTACGTTCAACCAGCGCCTTGAGGATTGCCAGCTCCTTGCGGGTGGCAACCAGCGGGATCATCACTTCGGGCACCGGCGCTTCACCGCTTTCGGCCGCAACCGCGCAGGCGGCCTCGAAGATCGCCCGCGCCTGCATTTCGTAGATTTCCGGGAAGGTGATCCCGAGGCGGCAGCCGCGATGGCCCAGCATCGGGTTGAACTCGTGGAGCTCGCCTGCGCGGCGCTTCAGCGTATCGACGCCGATCCCGATCGCTTCGGAAAGCTCGGCAAAGTCCGCCTCGCTATGCGGCAGGAATTCATGCAGCGGCGGATCTAGCAGGCGGATGGTGACCGGCAGCCCGGCCATGACCGCGAAGATCGCCTGGAAATCGGCGCGCTGCTCGGGCAACAGCTTGGCGAGCGCGGCACGGCGACCGGCCTCGTCCTCGGCCAGGATCATCTGGCGCACCGCCGAAATGCGGCCCGCATCAAAGAACATGTGCTCGGTCCGGCAAAGTCCGATTCCCTCGGCCCCGAACTGGCGGGCCATGCGGCAATCCTCGGGCGTTTCGGCATTGGTGCGGACCTTCATCCGCCGGTGTTGGTCCGCCCAGGCCATCAGGGTGCCAAAGTCACCAACCAGTTCGGGCTCGATCGTCGGAACCTTGCCGGCCATGACCTCACCATTGGCGCCATCAAGGGTGATGACATCACCTTCCTTCAACTCCCGCGCACCAATCTTCAGCGTGCGACTGGTCATGTCGATCGAGACACCAGAGGCCCCCGAGACGCAGGGCCGCCCCATGCCGCGGGCGACAACCGCCGCGTGTGACGTCATGCCGCCGCGGGCAGTCAAGATACCCTTGGCTGCGTGCATGCCGTGGATGTCTTCCGGGCTGGTCTCGACGCGGACCAGGATCACCGCTTCGCCCATGCCAGCGCGCTTTTCGGCGGTATCGGCATCGAGCACGATCGCACCGGAAGCCGCGCCCGGGCTCGCAGGAAGACCGCGGGCCAACACATCCCGGGTGGCCGAAGGATCAAGCGTTGGGTGGAGCAACTGATCCAGCGCCATCGGGTCGACGCGCTTGATGGCCGTTGCCTCGTCGATCAGACCCTCGCCCACCATGTCGACCGCCATCTTGAGTGCGGCCTTGGCGGTGCGCTTGCCCGAGCGGGTCTGGAGCATCCACAGCTTGCCGCGCTCAACGGTAAACTCAATGTCCTGCATGTCGCGGTAGTGCTTCTCAAGCAGCTCGAACACGGCAGCCAGCTCGGCATAGGCACCGGGCATCGCCTCTTCCATGCTAAGCGGCTTGGCCCCGGCACGTTCGCGCGCGGCCTTGGTCAGGTATTGCGGCGTGCGAATCCCGGCGACGACATCCTCGCCCTGGGCATTGACCAGCCATTCGCCGTAATAGGCCTTCTCGCCCGTTGCCGGATCGCGGGTGAAGGCAACACCGGTGGCGCTGGTATCGCCCATGTTGCCGAAGACCATGGCCTGGACGTTGACTGCCGTGCCCCAATCGCCCGGAATGTCATTGAGCCGGCGGTAAACCTTGGCGCGATCCGAATCCCAGCTATCAAAGACCGCGCGGATCGCGCCCCACAGTTGTTCGTGCGGGTCTTGCGGGAAGGAGCGGCCCAGTTCGCTTTCGACAATGCCCTTATATTCGCGCACCAACGCCTGCCAGTGCGAAGACTCCATCTCAACATCGGCATAGAAGCCGTTGTCTTCCTTTGCGATTTCGAGCGCGTCTTCGAACAGGTGGTGATCGAGGCCCAGGACGACGTCCGAATACATCTGGATGAAACGGCGATAGCTGTCCCAGGCAAAGCGCTCGTCGCCGGATGAAGCCGCCAGCCCTTCAACCGTGGCATCGTTTAGCCCAAGGTTGAGAACCGTATCCATCATCCCCGGCATCGACACCCGCGCACCCGAACGCACCGAGACGAGCAGCGGATCGGCAGGATTTCCAAAGCGCTTACCAACGGAATTTTCGATATGTTTTAGAGCGACGTCAACTTCAGACTTTAGGCTGCCTGAAAAGTCTCCGCCATCAGCCAGATAGCGGACGCATTCCTCAGTCGTGATCGTGAAGCCCGGTGGGACCGGCAGGCCTATGCCGGCCATATCCGCTAGGTTGGCGCCCTTACCACCAACTACAGTCTTGTCCTTCGCTCGGGGATCGCCGTGGCTAACCCCGCCGCCGAACGCGAATACGTATGTAGTCATGGAAAACCGCCATTGTTGAAACCGGCGATTCGGGTGCCGGTGTGCGGTTTCCCTAGCCCTCGATCCGCGCGAAGTCAGCCACTTTGTGCACTGCAACACGGAACGCAGCAAGCAAGCCAAGCCGCGCGGCGCGCTTGGCCGGGTCGGCATCGTTCACAGTCACAGTTTCAAAGAAGGCATCAATCGGCGCGCGCAGCGTCGCCAGCGCAGCCATGGCCCCGGCGAAATCCTCTGCCGCAACGGCGGCATCGGCCTGGGGACCGGCCACGGCCAGTGCATCGATCAGCGCCTTTTCCGCTGGTTCGGGAGCCGAATTGGTAACGCCCGGTTCGAACTCTTCCTTCTTCAGGATATTGGCGGCGCGCTTGTATCCGGCGAGGAGGTTGGCGCCGTCCTCGGTCCCGACAAAGGCCTGCAGCGCATGGACGCGGGCGAGCAGGCGGACGAGATCATCCTCGCCGCCCAGCGCGAAGACCGCGTCGATCAGGTCATGGCGCACGCCGGCCTCGCGCTGCTGGACCTTGAGCCGGTCGGCGAAGAAACTGAGGACTTCGCCTTCACCCACGCCAAACCGAAGGCCATTGGTGGTGACAATCTGGATGATACCGAGTGCGGCACGACGCAGGGCGAAGGGATCCTTCGAACCCGTGGGCTTCTCATCGATGGCGAAGAAGCTGCGGATCGTATCCAGCTTGTCCGCCAGCGCCACAGCAATCGTCACCGGCGCAGTCGGCACCTCATCACCCTGCCCGACCGGCTTGTAATGATCGCGGATCGCGTCGGAAACGGCATCGCCCAGCCCTTCGGCGCGGGCGTAATAGCCGCCCATCAGGCCCTGTAGCTCTGGGAATTCGCCAACCATTTCGGTGACGAGGTCAGCCTTGCACAGGCGTGCGGCCAGTTCCGCCTCGCCCGGGTCGGCCTTGACCACACCCTGTTCACACAGCCACCGCGCCAGCTTGGCGACCCGCTCGACCTTGTCGGCGACGGTACCCAGCTTTTCGTGGAAGGTGATCCGCTCAAGCTTTTTCGCCTGATCCGACAGCGTAGTCTTGCGATCCTGCTGCCAGAAGAACCGCGCGTCCGAGAGGCGGGCGGCGAGCACCTTGCGGTTGCCGGCGACAATCGCCGCGCCGCCATCGGCAGCGGCAATGTTGGCGGTGCAGACGAAGGCGTTGGCCAGCTTGCCGGCTGCATCCTCGCAAACGAAATACTTCTGGTTGGTCCGCGCGGTCAGCTGGATCACTTCGGGCGGCACTTCGAGGAACTGCTCATCAAACCGGCCGAGCAGTGGCACGGGCCATTCCGTAAGCCCGGCGTTCTCGATAACCAGCCCTTCGTCCTCGACCAGCTTCAGCCCTGCCGCAGCGGCAGCCTCGCTCGCCTTGGCGCGGATCGCATCCTGGCGCTCGACATGGTCGACTATGACATGGGCAGCGCGCAGCTTGGCGGCGTAGTCATCCGCGCCGCCAATGCTGATTTCGCCGCTCGAATGGAAACGGTGGCCCTTGGTCAGCCGCCCGGCCTTGACCCCGCCAACTTCGCAATCGACCACCTGCCCATCGAACAGCGCGACAATGGCCGAAAGCGGCCGCACCCAGCGCAGGCTTTCGGTCGAAATCGAAGCCGCGCCCCAGCGCTGCGACTTGGGCCAAGGGAAGGCACGGACGATGGAGGGGATCGCCTCGGCAAGGACCTCGGCCGTGGCGCGGCCCGGCTTTTCGGTGATCGCGAACAGCACGCCATCGCGCTCAATCAACTGGTCTTCGGTGAGGCCCGTCTTGCGCAGGAAGCCTTCGAGCGCCTGCGGCGGAGCACCGACGCGCGGCCCCTTCACCTCTTCCGAAACCGCTGCTGTCGCGGCGGGCAGCCCGCGCGCGATCAGGGCAAGGCGGCGCGGGGTTGACCAGACGGTGACTTCACCCACGGCAACGCCGGCAGCCTCCATTTCCTTGCGAAACAGCTTCTCGAGGTCAGCGCGCGCGCCGGGCTGCATCCGCGCGGGGATTTCTTCGGAGCGGAGCTCAAGCAGGAAGTCGCTCATACCGTCCACCCCGGATACTTCGCTTCCCATTCGGCCTTGTTCTTCTCAATCCAGGCCTGGCACGATCCCTTGGCGAGATCGCGGACCCGGCCGATATAGCTGGCCCGTTCCTGCACCGAGATCACGCCGCGCGCCTGCAGCAGGTTGAACAGGTGGCTGGCCTCGATCGCCTGGTCATAGGCGGCCAGCGGCACCTGCGCGGCGATGCAGCGCTGACACTCGGCCTCGGCGTGCTGGAAGCCCTTGAACAACTGTTCGGTGTCGGCCACTTCGAAGTTGTACTTCGAATGCTCCTGCTCATTCTTCAGGAACACGTCGCCATAGGAAACGCCTTCAGCATTGAAGGCCAGATCATAGACGTTGTCGACGCCCTGGATGTACATGGCGAGCCGCTCAAGCCCATAGGTCAGCTCGCCGGCAACCGGCTTACAATCGAACCCGCCGACCTGCTGGAAGTAAGTGAACTGGGTCACTTCCATCCCGTCGCACCAGACTTCCCAGCCCAGGCCCCAGGCGCCCAGCGTGGGGCTTTCCCAGTCATCTTCGACAAAGCGGATATCGTGCGCCAGCGGATCGACGCCGATTTCGGCGAGCGATTGCAGGTAGAGTTCCTGCAGGTTTTCCGGGTTCGGCTTCAGGATCACCTGGTACTGGTAATAGTGCTGCAGGCGGTTCGGGTTCTCGCCATAGCGGCCGTCCGTCGGGCGGCGGCTCGGCTGGACATAGGCGGCCTTCCACGGTTCCGGACCCAGCGCGCGCAGCGTGGTCGCAGGGTGAAAGGTCCCCGCGCCCATGCGCATGTCATAGGGCTGCAGGATCAGGCAGCCCTGCGCGCTCCAAAAGGCATGGAGGCGCAGGATCATCTCCTGGAACGAAAGCGGGCGGGTATTATCCGTCATGGTCTCGGCCTTTGGCGGATGGGCCGTTTCCGGTCAACTGGCCAGCAGCAAGGTTCCGGCAACCGAGATCGTTCATCGACGGGCACGAAAGCTGCGCTATAGCAGGGGCATGATCGCGCGCCTGCTCCCCCCCCTCGCCCTGCTTCTAAGCACCGCCGCCGCGGCCCAGCAATCGCTGCCCACCCCGCAACCGGTGGTGGCCGAGCCGGTACCGGTCGATGCTCGCCCGGCGATGTGGAGGGTCAGCGATGCCGACACCACCATTTACCTGTTCGGGACGATCCACTTGCTGCCAAATGGCCTGAACTGGTTTCACGGCGCATTGGCCGAGGCTTTTGGCAACGCGGACGAGCTGGTGACAGAGATTCCCGACGTTGATCAGGCGGAAAGCCAGTCCGTGCTGCTCAAGCGCGGGATCCTGCCCGCCGGGCAAAGCCTGCGGGACCAGATGTCGGCCAGCGAGCGCGCCAAATTTGAGCAGACCCTCGCGGGCTTCGGCCTGCCAGCTGCGGCCTTCGACCGGTTCAAGCCTTGGTACGCAGCGGTGGTGCTGGCCACCCTGCCGTTGCAGCGCAAGGGCTATTCGCTTGCCAACGGGGTTGAGACCGAACTTGCCGATCGCAACCTGGCGATGCGGCGATCACGGATCGGGCTGGAGACGCTGGATTACCAGCTCTCGCTGTTCGATGGCTTTTCGGCCAAGGTTCAGCGCCGCTATCTGTTCGAGGTTATCGATGCCTTGCCCGATATCGACAAGGACGTTGGGGAGATGGTCGAGGCCTGGCGCAATGGCGATGCCGCAAAGTTGGCCGAACTGATGAATGCCGAAGAGGACGATCCGGCCATGATCGAAGCCTTGCTAACCAACCGCAACAAGGCCTGGGCGCGGTGG
>JBEGJL010000074.1:0-6395 GCA_041184605.1 Pseudomonadota bacterium | reverse complement strand
GCGCAATCTGATCCCCGATGAACTGGCCAAGGGCTTTGGCTTTGTCCAGTCCAAGCCGGCCAGTCATTTCTCACCGGTCTTCGTAACGCCTGATGAGCTGGGCGATGCCTGGAGCGGCGGCCGGCTTAATCTCGTGCTGCGGGTTGACCTGAATGGCGAGGCGTTTGGCCGGGCCGAGGCGGGCGAGGAATGCACCTTCGATTTCGGCACTCTGATCGCCCACCTGGCGAAGACGCGGCGCGTTATGGCGGGTTCGATCATCGGTTCGGGCACAGTCTCAAACCGTGACCCGGATGGCTCCCCCGGCAGGCCCTGCAAAGATGGCGGTCGGGGCTACTCCTGCATCGCCGAACAGCGGATGATTGAGACGATTGCCACCGGCAAGCCGGCCACTCCGTTCCTGCGCTATGGTGATACGGTCCGGATCGAGATGCGTGATCGCGCCGGTCATTCGATCTTCGGCGCAATCGACCAAAGCGTCGTCAAACCCTGAGAAAACCAAACCGGGCCGACCCTCAAAGAAGGCCGGCCCGGCTTTGTCAGGCACCACAGGTTGGCGAAGCTAGCCGCCGCCCTTGGCCGGGCCATTGTGCGAGAAGGCATCGGCAATCGAACAAGCCGCCGGCCCAAGAATAACCACGAACAGCACCGGCAGGATGAACAGGATCAGCGGCACGGTCATGATCGCCGGCAGGCGCGCAGCCTTTTCCTCGGCGCGCATCATGCGTTCGTTGCGGAATTCGGCCGACAGCACGCGCAGTGCAGATGCCAGCGGCGTACCATAGCGTTCGGTCTGGACCATGGTGGTGGTCACGCCCTTGACCGCTTCCAGATTGACGCGCCAGGCCAGGTTTTCGAAGGCCTGGCGGCGTTCGCCGAGGAACGACAGCTCGATCGCGGTCAGGGCGAATTCATCGCCCAGCTCGGGATAGGCCCGGCCCAGTTCGCGGGCCACGCGGTTGAACGCAGCATCCACGGTCAGGCCGGCTTCGGCGCAGATCACCAGCAGGTCGAGCGCATCGGGCAAGCCCTTGCGGATCGCGTCGGTGCGCTTGGAAATCATATTGCCGATATAGAGTTCGGGCCCCTTGTAGCCGAGGCCGACGGCGGCGGCGAAGGCCATCAGGCGCTTCATCCCACCCCATTCGGGGAAGAAATTGATGCCATAGACCATGAAGCCGACGATCCCGCCGAGGATGATGGGCAGCACCATCCGGGCGAAGATCACCACGATGCCCAGGTCCTTGCGCCGGATCCCGGCCTGCGCCAGCTTCTGCTGGATGACTTCAAGCTGGCTCTGCTGAAGCACCTTCAGGCTGGACAGCGTATCCTTCATCTTGTCCGCAGTTTCATTCTTGCGAACGAGCGAGGCCCGCTTCTTGGCAGTCTGCGTCACGATCCCGCTCTTGAGCTGGTCGCGGCGCTCGTTAAGCGCTTTGACCCGCTTGGCCATCGGATCGCGGATCGTAACCGCAGTATAGATCGCGAACATCACCGCCACGGCAGCCAGGCCGGCCAGAATCGAGCCGACCAGGATAACATCGACGCCAAGCAGCGTGGGACCGGGAGGGGTATTCAGCATGTCCTTTTCCTGTCCCTGCTCAAATTTCGAAGCTGACCATCTTGGCCATGATAAAGGCACCGATCGACATCCAGGTCAGCCCGCCAAGGCCGGTCACAATCAGGCGATCGTCAGTAAAGAAGCCGCCCAGATAGCCGGGGTTGATCCAGTAGATCATGACAAAGACGATGAAGGGCAGGGCGCCGACGATATAGGCGGAGGCCTTGGACTCCGAGCTCATCGCCTTGATCTTGAGCTTCATCTGCGCGCGCTTGCGCAGGACGTCGGCAAGATTGGACAGGGTTTCGGCCAAGTTACCCCCGGTCTCGCGCTGGATTGCCAGGGTGATGCAGAAGAAGCTGAACTCGGGCGTGTTCAGCCGGTCGGCAGTGTCCTGAAGGGCATCCTCCATGGTCTTGCCGATCTTGATCCGCTCGGTGACGAGCTTGAACTCCTCGCCCACGGGCCCGGGCACTTCGGTTGCAACCACACCAAGCGTCTCGGTCACCGGTAAGCCAGAGCGCAGGCCGCGCACCAGCAGTTCAATGGCGTCGGGAAACTTGGTCGTGAACGCATTGTTACGCTTGCTTATGAAGAAGCTGACCACAGCGTGAGGCAGGCCAGCACCGACCATCAGGCCAATCCCCAGCGACAGCGCCGCTGCGCCAGACTTGATGAACACGATCAGTGTGACCGCCAGTGCCAGTCCGCCAGAGGCGTAAAGGTATTGGCTCAGGGTCCAGCCCTTGCCCGTCCGGTGCAGCCGCATCAGCAGCGCGGCGATACGGCTTTCCGATCCGGCGATCTGGTGTAGCTTCGGCTTGCGGGCGGCAACAGCCTTGCGCAACTGGGCCTCAACCTTGTCGGTCGTGCTATCGGAATGGCGGTCGCGCAGGCCTTCAAGCCGCCGCGCCGCCTCCTTGGCGGGCGAAGGGCCGGAAACGCCAAGGTAACCGAGCACCATGAACGCCATCAGGCCCACGGCAATCAGCAGCAGTTGGGTGATGCTCATAGACTGGTCAGGCCTTCTTCAAAGGATCTGCGTGCCCGGCTCAGGCGGATGCCTGGGCTGAAGCCTTGGCTTCTTTTTTCGGCATCAGCGCCTTGAGGTCGAACTTGCCGAGCAGCGATGACTTGGGTTTCAGCGCGTCATCCACCGATCCTCCATCGCCAATTCCGTGGACCGACTTGGCGATATCACGGATCACCACCCCGGCCTTGGCCGAGCGGTTGGCATCGGCAAAGGTCTGCCCCAGCTTCGCTGCATTGGCTGCCGCCTTGGCATCGAAGGGAATGACGAAGCCGATCTTGCGTTCGATCGAGGCTTCGAAATCAGCGCGGCTGATCTCGCCGGTGCCTGGCAGCACCTTGTTGGCCACGACGATTGTCTGAACATGCGGTGCATTGCTTTTCATCCAAGACAGCATGCGGATCGCGTCGCGTGCGCCGGCCAGCGTCATTTCCGTGACCAGCAAGACCACGTTCACGTCATTTAGCAGATGCGGGAAGTTGATCAGCATGTTGCGCGGCAAGTCGATCACCGTCGTCTCGAAGGCCTGACGGAATTCTTCCTGCAACTGGATGAAGGCCGCGCCGTCGGTCATCAGCGGCGAATTGATCGGCGCTTCGGCCGACAGGATCGCCAGGTGATCATTGGCGCGGATCATGGCGCGTTCTATGAACAGACCATCAATCCGGCTGGGGTTCTCAATCGCATCGGTCAGGCCACGGCCCGGCTCCAGGTCAAGCGCCAGAGCACCCGTTCCGAAGTGGATGTCCAGATCGAGCAGCGCCGTCGGCAGTTTCTCGTCCCCGCTATAAAGCCAGGCGAGCGAGGTCGCGATGGTTGATGCCCCAACCCCACCGCGGGTGCCGATCACGGCAACCGAAACGTGTTTCTTGGCAGTGGCCGGGTCATGCGCCTTGGGTGCGGCGAAGATCGCCTGGGCGTTGATCAGCGCATCGCGCACTTGGCCAGGAGCAAGAGGCTTCAGCAGGTAATCTTGAATTCCGCTACCAAGGAGATCGCGATAGAGCCGGACATCGTTGACCTGCCCGATCGCGATCACCACCGTGCCGGGCTCGCAAACCTCGGCCAGGGCGTTGATGTCGCTCAGCGGATCACCGCTTTCTGACAAGTCGACCATCAGGATGTTCGGGCTGGCCGAAATCGACAGTGACTGAACCGCGTTGCGCAGCCCGCCTTTGTTGCACTTTTCGGGCTGCCAGCCCATTTCGATAACCACGGGACGCAGCACGTCGAGCGCCGCATCGTCGCAGATATAGGCACTGAAGGCGTCACGATTGCCGGCGGCGCCGGCCTTCCAAGGTGCATTCATGGCTTACTTCCCGCCCTGCGTGGAGTTCTGCTTGAGACCGCCTTCACCCGTGGGCTTGGCGTCGCGATAGGTGTCGATGGCCTTGTTGCCGCTCATCACGACCGTCCGACCGGTGCCGTTGGCGCCCTTGAGGAGGTGTTCCGGATCCGCCACCATCGCCGCCAGATTGGCGTTCGAAGCGCAGCCGTAATTGCTGCTGGTTGCGTTAAGCAGGTTGGTGTCCGATTTGGCCGACCAGTCGGGGCAACCGGGAACCTGGGCAGTCGAACGGGTCACTACGATCCGCGCAGTCCCGGCATTGATCGCGCCCGGCGTTACCGGGGCCATATCGCCGACCAGCAAGCCGAACCGCGCGGCCACGGCCTCGACGGCGGCGCGGGTCGCACCGTTCGACAAGGGATCGTCAATTGCGATCCGATCGCCATAGCGCAGGTCCAGCGCTTCGAACCAACCGGCCAGTCGCCGCACTTCCGGCAGCGAGAGGCCGCCTGGGTTGGTGGTCACGTCCAAGGTATAATTGGTCCGGCTGACAATCGGCTGGTGAACGCTTTCAAGTTGCTGGTTCTTGGGCATGGTGCAACCCGCCAGCAGGCTGCCCAGCGAAAGAGCGATGGCGGCGCCGAGCGCCCTGCGGTTCTTGATGCTGCGCATGGTCATCACCTCTCTCAATTCATGCTGAAGCCGGGCGCTGCAGCTTCAGCAGCAGCGGTGCGTGACTTTTTCTTGGCGCGCTTTTCCTCCACCGGGCGGAGCACCGGCGGCGTATCGAGCTCACCCACTTTGGGGACTGGTGCGGTGGCCGGCGCGGCGCTCGGCATCGGACGGCTGGCACCCGATCGGCCATTGTTTTCCTGGTTGCCGAACACCCGCTGGATGTCGTCCGGGGCCTGGTAGCCATCGGTCGGCAGCTTGATGTCGTTGGCGTCCACCGGATTGACCAGATAGGGCGTCACGACAATGACCAGTTCGGTTTCGCCGCGCTGGAAATTGGTCGAGCGGAACAGCGAACCCAGGATCGGCAGGTCACCGGCGCCGGGCATCTTCTTTACCGTATTCTGGGCGTTGTTGCCCATCAGACCGGCGATCATGAAGCTTTGGCCCGAACCGAGTTCAATCGTGGTTTCGGCGCGGCGCACGGTCAGCGCGGGCACGTTGAAGCCGTTGAGCGTGATCGAACCCTGGCTGGACAATTCCGAGACTTCCGGGCGCACGCGCATCGAGATGCGGCCGTTGGCCAGGACGGTCGGCGTGTAGGCCAGACTGACCCCGAAGCGCTTGTATTCGACCGAAGTGCTGCCAAGACCCTGGCTGATTGGGATCGGATATTCGCCGCCCGCCAGGAAGTCGGCCGTTTCGCCTGAGAGCGCGGTGAGGTTCGGTTCCGACAGACTGGTGACCAGGCCGAGCGATTCACCCATGTCGAGCGCGCCGAGCAGGTCCATGCCGAATAGCTTGGACTGCAACGCCAGCGTGCTGCCAACTGCAGCCGGAAGCGCGACAGAACCGGCCACTTCCTTGAATTGACCGGGGTTGGCTAGGTCCGGAACCTGGACCTTGACCTGGCTGCCCACGCCCAAGGCCTGATTGGGTCCGGAATAGAAGTTGGGTGCAAAAGTTCGACCCTGGCCGATCCCGAACTGCATGCCCGAGCTGCCGTCGATGGTCGTCAGGTTGACGCCCAGCGACTTGACCAGGGTACGGCTGACTTCGGCGAATTTGACCCGCAGGTTGACCTGCAGCGGCGTCGCGGTTTTCAGCCGGGTAATGACATTAGCATCCTTGCCGACAAAGGCTTCGACCAGCCGCTTGGCTTCCGATGCGTCTTCGGGCGAGGAGACCGTGCCGGTAAGCAGGAAAGTGCTGCTGCCCATTGTCGAGACAGCAACCTTCGCGTCGGGCATGGCCATCCGCAGCATGGTGTCGACGCTATCGATGTTCGAACCGACGCGGACGTTTGCAGACCAGATGATGTCGCCAGCGGCATTGCTGGCATAAACCGTGGTCTCCCCGCCGGCCTTGCCGAACAGGTAGAGCTGGCGCTGCGATTTGACCTGGACATCGGCAACCGAGTCATTGGCGACAAAGACATCGGCCATGGCGCCGCCAACGGTCACCAACTGGCCACGGCCGATCGAGAGCACGACATCGTTGGCCGGGCGGCTGATCGACTGGGCCAGGGCTACCTTGGTGGGAAGCAGGGCCAGTGGGGCCAGCATGCAGCTTGCGCTGAGCAGGGTGGTGGCAAGGCGTTTCATCTGGTTGCCTTTCAAAAGGGCACGGGCGGAGCGGTTTGCAGTCAGGCTCATCTCAGTGCCTCCCGACCTGTTCGACGACGGTGTTCTTGCCGCGGGTGACCCGGACGACCGGACCCTGCGGCGCAGCAGCAGCGAAGGCGGCCGCAGGGGCGGCTGACGGGGCAGAAGGCGCCGCGGGTGCGGCTGACATGGGGGCTGGCGCCACGCTGCGGCGCTGGAAGCGTGACACATCGCCACCGG
>JBEGJL010000073.1:0-4860 GCA_041184605.1 Pseudomonadota bacterium | reverse complement strand
CCATGATCTGAGCGGCTGGAACCAGCGGAACAGATGAGCCACCGGGGATCACCGCCAGCAGGTTATCCCACCCGCCGGTAATGCCGCCGCAATGCTTTTCGATCAGTTCGCGGAACGGGATGCTCATCGCTTCCTCGACCACGCAGGGCTTGTTCACGTGCCCGCTGATCTGGAACAGCTTGGTGCCCTTGTTGTTCTCCCGACCGAAGCTGGAGAACCACGATGCGCCGCGCCGGATGATCGTTGGCGCAACCGCGATTGATTCCACGTTGTTCACCGTGGTCGGGCAGCCATAAAGGCCGGCACCCGCCGGGAATGGCGGCTTCAGGCGCGGCTGGCCCTTCTTGCCCTCGATGCTTTCGATCATCGCGGTCTCTTCGCCGCAGATGTAGGCACCGGCGCCGCGATGGACGAATACGTCAAAATCGTAGCCGCTCTTGCAGGCATTCTTGCCGATCAGGCCGGCGTCATAAGCTTCCTGCACCGCGGCAAACAGCACTTCGGCTTCGCGGATATATTCGCCGCGAATGTAGATATAGGCCGCGCGCGCACCCATCGCAAAACCGGCGACCAGCGCACCTTCGATGAGCTTGTGCGGATCGTGGCGGATGATCTCGCGGTCCTTGCACGAACCGGGTTCGGATTCGTCGGCGTTGATGACCAGGAAGCTGGGACGGCCGTCCTTGCTTTCCTTGGGCATGAACGACCACTTCAGGCCGGTCGGGAAGCCCGCGCCGCCGCGACCGCGCAGGCCCGAGGCCTTGATCTCCTCGATGATTGCATCCCGGCCCTTGGCTAGGATCTTCTTGGTATTGTCCCAATCACCGCGCGCCAGGGCAGCCTTCAGGTTCCACGGCTGATAGCCATAGAGGTTGGTGAAAATGCGGTCCTTGTCCTGGAGCGACATGCTTACCACTCCTTCCGGTAATCGTGGTTGGCCTTGACCATCTGCTTGAGCGTGGTCGGCCCGCCAACGGGCTCAACGGTGTGGCGGCCCGGCTCCTGCGTGCCCGCCTTGGGCGTCTTGCCCGCAGCCAGCGCGTCGAGCACGGCATCGAGCCGCTCGGCCGTCAGGTCTTCATAGTTGTCGTCGTTGATCTGGACCATCGGGGCCGAGGCGCAGTTGCCCATGCATTCAACCTCGGTCAGCGTCCACAACCCATCGGCGGTGGTGTGGCCCTTCTCCATCCCGCGCTTCTTGCAGGCGCTCATGATCGCATCCGAACCGCGCAGCATGCAGGGCGTGGTGCCGCAAACCTGCACGTGGAAGCGGCCGACGGGGACCAGATTGTACATGGTATAGAAGGTTGCGACTTCGACCACGCGGATGATCGGCATGTCGAGCTGGGCCGCGACATATTCCATCACCGGAATCGGCAGCCAGCCCTGGGTCTGGGTTTCGGCACCGACCTGACGCTGGGCCAGATCGAGCAGTGGCATCACGGCGGAGCGCTGGCGGCCGGCCGGATAAC
Organism: Pseudomonadota bacterium; assembly: GCA_041184605.1. GTDB lineage: Bacteria > Pseudomonadota > Alphaproteobacteria > Sphingomonadales > Sphingomonadaceae > Novosphingobium. Next base: position 3,388 of record JBEGJL010000073.1, on the reverse strand, counting down.
GCGCGATGATTTCCTTGGCCTTGGCCGCGTTTTCCTTGGTCCAGGCGAAGTTGCCCCATCGTGCCCGCAGCTCGGGCGTATCGGGTTCAAGATGACGGTCAGCCATTAACGGATGAACTCCACGCGAGAGCACTTTTCGCCCTCAAACGAATAAACTGCGACCACGTCAAACGGTGCGATATCTTCCGAGCCATCGCTCGCCGGACCGCGCGTAACATGCTCACGCATCAGGACATAATTGCCGATAGCCTGGGCTTCGACCACTTCGGCATGGTTCTGCGGCCACTTTGCGAATGCCGCCGCAAGCCCCGAACGGGTACCCTCTTTGCCTTCCCGGACAACGGCGCCGCGATAATTTGCCTCGCAGGCGTCGTCAGTCATGTAGGAGACGTAGGTGTCCACGTCCTGCGCGTTATAAGCCGCGATCATCGCCTTGGCAGTGGCCAGGTTGCTCACCGGTCACACTCCCCGAACACCACGTCGATCGCACCGATGATGGCGGTTACGTCAGGCAGCATGTGGCCCTTGCACATGAAATCCATCGCCTGAAGGTGGCTGAAGGCGGTCGGACGGATCTTGCAGCGGTATGGCTTGTTGCTGCCATCGCTGACCAGATAGACCCCAAATTCGCCCTTGGGGCTTTCCGTCGCGACATAGACTTCGCCGGCCGGGACGTGGAAGCCTTCGGTGTAAAGCTTGAAGTGGTGGATCAGCGATTCCATCGACGCCTTCATTTCGGCGCGCTTGGGCGGAACCACCTTGCGATCGGTGCTGGCGACCGGGCCCGACGGCATCTGCGCCAGGCACTGCTTCATGATCCGGGCCGACTGACGGACTTCCTCGACGCGAACCATGAACCGGTCATAGCAATCGCCGCGGGTGCCAACGGGAACGTCGAATTCCATCCGATCATAAACATCGTATGGCTGCGCCTTGCGGATATCCCAGGCAATGCCCGAGCCGCGGATCATCGGGCCTGAGAAGCCCCACTTGATCGCGTCTTCCTTGCTGACCGTCGCGATATCGACATTGCGCTGCTTAAAGATGCGATTGTCGACCACCAGGCTCATCGCGTCTTCGAACAGTTCCGGCAGGCGCGTGTCGAGCCACTGGCCGATATCAACCAACAGCTTTTCCGGTACGTCCTGATGGACCCCGCCCGGGCGGAACCAGGCGGCGTGCATGCGGGCGCCCGAGGCGCGCTCAAAGAAATTGAGGCAATCCTCGCGGATTTCAAACAGCCACAGGTTCGGCGTCATCGCGCCGACGTCCATGACGTGCGAACCCAGGTTGAGCATGTGATTGCAGATGCGGGTCAGCTCGGCAAACAGCACGCGCAAATATTGCGCCCGCTCAGGCACTTCCACGTTCAGCAGCTTTTCGACCGCCAGCACGTAGGAATGCTCCATCCCGAGTGGCGAGCAGTAATCGAGCCGATCGAAATAGGGCAACGCCTGCAAATAGGTCTTGTGCTCAATCAGCTTTTCGGTGCCGCGATGCAGCAGGCCGACATGCGGATCGACACGTTCGATCACTTCGCCGTCCAGTTCCATGACCATGCGCAGCACGCCGTGCGCGGCCGGGTGCTGCGGACCGAAGTTGATCGTGTAATTGGTGATGACATCGTCACCCGTGGTGGGTGACTGCTCAAGCTGTAAGCTCATGCCTTGTCTCCCTTCTTGGGCGCTACCTTCTTTGCGACCGCTTTCTTTGCGGGCGCCTTGGCCGCCGCCACTTTCTTGGGCGCAGCAACCTTCTTGGGCTTCACCGCAGCCTTGGCCGCTGGGGCCGGTGCGGGAGCGGGAGCTGGTGCTGGTGCGGGCGGAGACGCGGGTGGCGGCGTTACCGCCTTTTCATCGCCCGGCAGCGGATATTCGGCGCCTTCCCACGGGCTCATGAAATCAAAGCTGCGCAGGTCCTGGGCCAGCTTCACCGGTTCATAGACCACGCGCTTATCTTCTTCCGAATAGCGCAGTTCGACATAGCCTGTCAGCGGGAAGTCCTTGCGGAACGGGTGGCCTTCGAAACCATAGTCCGTAAGAATACGGCGCAGGTCGGCATTGCCTTCGAAGATCACGCCATACAGATCGAACACTTCGCGCTCTAGCCAGCCAGCGACCGGCCAAAGGTGGGTCACGGTCGGCACAGGCGTGTGTTCAGCCGCGCAGACCTTGACCAGCAGGCGGTGGTTGCGGGTCAGCGAAAGCAGCATGTAAACCACTTCGAACCGCTCGGCGCGATCGGGATAGTCTACTCCGGCGATTTCCATCAGCTGCTGGTATTCGTGATTGTCACGCAGCAGCTGGAGCGCCTCGGCAATGGTCGCACGCTCAACCGTCAGGATGACTTCGCCAGTCGCCTCGCGCGCCTCAACCAAGCGCGCACCAAGGGTGGCGCTGACAGCGTCAATCACACCTTCGTTGCTGGCGATGCGGGGCGCAGAATGCAGCACGCTCATCGTTCGATCGTCCCCACGCGGCGGATTTTCCGCTGCAACTGCATGACGCCGTAAAGCAGCGCTTCGGCAGTCGGCGGGCAGCCGGGGATGTAGATATCGACCGGAACGATCCGATCACAGCCGCGCACCACCGAATAGGAATAGTGGTAATAGCCGCCACCGTTGGCACAGGAACCCATCGAAATGACGTACTTCGGGTCCGACATCTGGTCATAAACCTTGCGCAGCGCCGGGGCCATCTTGTTGCACAGCGTGCCGGCCACGATCATCACGTCGGACTGGCGCGGGGATGCACGCGGGGCAACGCCAAACCGCTCCATGTCATAGCGCGGCATATTGACGTGGATCATCTCGACCGCGCAGCAGGCCAGGCCGAAGGTCATCCACCACAGCGAACCGGTGCGGGCCCACTGGAACAGATCCTCGGTGCTGGTGACAAGGAAGCCCTTGTCATTCACCTCGGCATTGAGGTCGTTGAAAAAGGTCTGGTCCGGCGGCGTGATCGCCGACGAACCTGCCTGCGCCGCGCCCAGCGGCAGCCCCTGCGCATTCACGAGCGTGCTCATTCCCAATCCAAAGCCCCCATCTTCCAGGCATAGGCCAGGCCAATCGCCAGTTCGCCGAGGAACACCATCATCGTGATCCAGCCCGGCCAACCGGTCAGATCAAGGCTGACGGCCCAGGGAAACAGGAAGGCTGCTTCGAGGTCGAAGATGATGAAGAGAATCGCAACGAGATAGAACCGCACGTCAAACTGGCTGCGCGGATCCTCAAAGGCGGGAAAGCCGCACTCATATTCGCTGAGTTTTTCAGCGTTCGGATTATGCGCACCGGTCAGGCGGGCCACGCCCATCGGCAGGAACACAAACAGGCTCGATAGAGCGAGAGCGATCCCAAGGAAGATCAGGATCGGCAGGTATTGCGAGAGGT
>JBEGJL010000072.1:0-4731 GCA_041184605.1 Pseudomonadota bacterium | reverse complement strand
GTCCCAGACTGACATGTTGACGATGAAATCGGGATCGCCGGGGATCGCCTCAAGATCCGTGGCATCATTGCCATCGCCGATCAGCCGCCAGATGAAACCAGCGCTTGCCTCGGCCATGGCGTTGACGTGATCCAGCGCCGCCATGAAATCGGCATTGGCCGGATCATCCTTGGACACGCGGAATCGCGCGACATTGATCTGGGCGATATGGCGGCTCGCGTTCAACCCTGCTTCTCCGCCTTCTTCTTCTTCATCGCATCGTGGAAGCGGTCGGCCCAACCCGGCTTGACCAGCTGTTCACCGCGCACGATCCGCAGTTCGCCGTCCATCACATCGCGGGTAACGGTGCTGCCCGCCGCAACGATAGCATCGGCACCGATCTTGACCGGCGCGACCAGCGCAGAGTTCGAGCCGATGAAGGCGCGTTCGCCGATCACGGTCTTGTACTTGAAATAGCCATCGTAATTGCAGGTGATTGTGCCCGCACCGATATTGGCGCCCGCACCCACTTCGGCATCGCCGATATAGGAAAGGTGGTTCGCCTTTGCCCCCTTGCCCATCACGGCTTTCTTGACCTCGACGAAGTTGCCGACCTTGGCCTTTTCCTCCAGCACCGCGCCGGGCCGCAGGCGGGCATAGGGGCCAACTTCGACCCCGGTGGCGAGACTGGCGCCTTCGATGTGACAGAAACCGCGAATCTTCACGCCATCCGCTACGCTAACACCGGGACCAAAGACCACATTGGGTTCGACCAGCACGTCACGGCCAAGCTTGGTATCCCAGGCAAACCAGACTGTTTCTGGCGCAATCAGGGAAGCGCCATCGTCCATCGCCTGCTTGCGGCGGCGCTGCTGCCAGCGGCTTTCCGCCTCTGCTAGCTCGGCCCGGCTGTTGATGCCCATGACTTCGGCTTCGTCCGTTTCGACCACCACCACCCGCGCGCCTTCGGCGATGGCATTGGTAGCGACATCGGGCAGGTAATATTCGCCCGCCGCATTGTCGTTGCCGACCGCTTCGAGCAACCGCCACATGTCCTGGCTATGGGCAACGATCACGCCCGAATTGCAGAGGTTGACCGCGCGTTCCTCGTGGCTCGCATCCTTGTGCTCCACCATCTTGCGTACTATCCCGTTGGGATCGGCGATGATCCGGCCATAGGCAGCAGTATCATCGGGGCGAAAGCCAAGCACGGCCACCTTGGCACCAGACGACAAAGCATCGCAGAGCCGCCGCACGGTTGCGGCAGACAGAAACGGGACGTCGCCAAAGCAGACCAGCACCAGTCCTTCGAAATCGGCCAGTGCGGCCTTGGCCTGCAACGCCGCATGCGCCGTACCGAGTTGCGGTTCCTGTACCACCACTTCCGATCCGGCGCCGGCCAACGCCGCCTCAATCTGTTCGCGACGATCGCCTGCAACGATGACGGTTCGCGCAACCCCAACCTCACCAATCGAACCAAGCAGGTGCAGCAGCATCGGATGTCCGGCGATCGGGTGAAGCACCTTGTGCAGGTCGCTTTTCATGCGGGTTCCCTTGCCCGCGGCAAGGACGATGACGGCAAGTGGCTGGCTCATGGTGCTGCCATGCCACCAAATGCTTGCCGATTCCAGCGGGCTGCGCCACGGGGCGGGCGATGACCACAGTCCGCTTTGCCACAGTCGGCTTCGATCTTGACGGAACCCTGCTCGATACCTCGCGCGATCTTGGGGCTGCCCTAAATCATGCCCTGACCACGATCGGTCGCCCATCAGTGCCGGAGAGCGAGGTCAGCAACCTGATTGGCGGCGGATCGGCGCTGATGTTGCGGCGCGCGCTGGCCTTGACGGGAGGCGACGACGGGGTCGATTTCGATGGCCTTCGGCAAGTGCTGCTGGCCCATTACGAAGCCAACATCGCCGTTCACACCGCGCTCTACCCGGGCGGGGCTGCCATGCTTGACAGCTTGGATGAACGCGGGATCCGGATCGCAATGGTCACCAACAAGCCGCAGCACCTGGCGGTCAAGCTGCTGGGTGAACTGGGCCTTCTAGACCGCTTCGCCTGCGTGATCGGCGGGGGTGGCGGCTATCCCTTGAAACCAGCGCCCGATGCACTGTACGCCATGGTCGAACAGTCTGGCGGCGGTCCGGCTGCCTATGTCGGCGATACAACCTTTGACACTGGGGCAGCCCGCGCGGCCGGGCTACCCAGTGTAGCGGTAAGTTTCGGCTTCAACGATCTGCCGGTGCATGATCTGGGCGCCGACGCGGTAATCGACCACTTCGACGCCCTGATCCCGACGCTTGCCGCGCTCTAGAAGTCAAACTGGGCGCGCAGACCGAGGCTGTCAGCCGTGTAACTGCGGTCTCCGGCGGCCGGCAGGGCCGCATCATTCAACCAGATGTGGCCGTAACTCGCCAGGAACCGGACATAGTCTGTTGGCATCCAGACCAGGCCCAGGCTGCCGATCTGCTGACGACCGCCAACGATCCCTGCATCGTTCAGGTTCAGCCAGTCATAGCGCAGGTTCAGCTGGACCGCCCCGATCCCGCCCTTACCCAGCGCGTGCTTGGGACGTATGCGGTCATAGGCACCCGCCTTGTAAGCGGTGGTATCGTCGGTCAGCAGGTAGCCCACTTCCGCGTAGCCGCCGTTGAAGGTGGGATCGGCCAGCCCGGGGCGCTTGGCTGTCATCCAGCTGCTCTCCGCGGTCGCGTGGAAGCGGCCATTGATATAGGCCGCCTCCAGCCCATAACCGTCCTCCCCTGTTGCGGCGATATTCCCGGTGTTCACCAGCCGCAGGTCAGTGGTGTGGACAAACGGACGCGCGCGGTAGCGGGTGCTGGTCTGGCCATCGTTGAAATCGCGCAGGTGCACCGAACCGCCCAGATGCAACTGCCCCTTGCCCAGCTTGGGCATGAAGACGATCCGGCCATCGAAGCTGTAGCTGTTGTTGCTATCGACACTCAGATCGGCGGCATTGTCGGTGAACACCCCACCCTGAACCAACAGGCTCTTTCCGGCGTAGGTTGCGGAAAGGCCGATGCGCCGTTCGAAACCGAATGCGGTGTTGAACGAGGCGCGTTCAAGGTTGCTGGTGAACAGGTCAGAGGTCATGTCCTCCATGCTCTGAAACGGCTTATGCTGACCCACGGTGATGGTTAGCTTAGGATTGGCCTTCCAACTCAGGTAGACATCGGTCAGATCGACATTTCCGTTGGCAAGTTCAGTCTCAACCCGATAGCCAAAGCCGCCCGGGATAGTGCCCTCTGCGCCCAGGTAGACCCGGCGAAATTCCGTGGCGATGCCAAGGCTGGACTGGCCGGCGATCCCGGCAGGGGCGTCAACTCCGGCCACGTCAAGCTGCATCCGCCCGCGCGGCTTGAAGCTGAAGCCGTCCTTGGTGGTCAGCTTTGGTGCACCATCCCAGGTTACGTCCGTTGCCGGTTTGGCTGTCGCCGTAACCGCCGGGATAGCGGCCTTCGCTGCTTCGGCCTGCGCTATTGCCGCAGAAGCGCGGGCTTCAGCGCTTTCGGCGCGGGCCTTGGCGCTATCCAGCTGACCTTCAAGACTGTCCACACGTGCAGCCAGGGCCTGCATCTGCGCCCGCATCGCGGCGATTTCCTGGCGCATCGCCGCGTCTTCCTTGGCCCCAGCCAAGGCGGGGCTGGCCCAGCCCAGTGATGCGGCCACAGCGATGGCTGAAATACGTGTTCCCGTGTTCATGCGCAGGTCCCTCATGACAATTTTGTTTCGATTCGCGGACCTATCTAGGACCCTTAAATGACATTAATTTGACACCTGAGCGCAGGGTTCCGTTACGGCAAGCGCCCCGCCCTTCTACCCTGTTGAAAGCCGCCGTAAGCCGTGCCAGTGCAGCTTCCGCTTCCCCAGCGGGATCACCCTTTTCTTGGAGCTAAGCCAATGACCATTTCTTTCAAGGACCGTGTTGCGATCGTTACCGGCGCCGGCGGCGGCCTGGGCCGTTCCTATGCCCTCGAACTGGCCAAGCGTGGCGCGAAGGTTGTCGTCAATGACCTCGGTGGCAGCCGCGATGGCACGGGCCATTCCGATGCCGCGCTGAAGGTGGTTGAAGAGATCAAGGCCATGGGCGGCGAAGCCATGTCGAACGGCGGCTCGGTCACCGAATATGCCCAGATGGAAGAAATGGTCGCCAAGGCCAAGGAAGCCTGGGGTGGCGTGCACATCCTGATCAACAACGCCGGCATCCTGCGCGACAAGAGCTTCGCCAAGATGACCATGGAAGACTGGAAGCTGGTGGTTGACGTGCACCTCAACGGTTCGGCCAACTGCACCAAGGCCGTGTGGGACCTGATGCGCGAACAGGCCTATGGCCGCATCCTGATGACCGCCAGCAGCACCGGCCTCTATGGCAACTTCGGTCAGGCCAACTATGGCGCGGCCAAGCTGGGCCTGGCTGGTTTCACCAAGACCCTTGCGCTGGAAGGCGCCAAGTACAACGTCCGCATCAACACCCTGGCCCCGGTGGCCGGAACCCGCATGACCGAAGACCTTGGCATGCCCGAAGCCCTGTTCAACGCGCTTAAGCCGGAAAATGTCGCCCCGATGGCGCTGTACCTGGTCAGCGAAGAGGCACCGACCAACATGATCTGCGGCGCCGGCGCCGGCGCCTATCACGCCGCTTACGTCACCCTGACGCCGGGCGTCGCCCTGCCCGCCGATGAGCGCACCCCCGAAGGGATCGCCGCGCACTGGGATCAGATTATCGAC
>JBEGJL010000071.1:0-2986 GCA_041184605.1 Pseudomonadota bacterium | reverse complement strand
AATATCGTGGCGGCGACCGGTCATGGCCGCGCTTGTAGCGGCCCGACACCGGGGTGCAACCGGCCTTTAGGCGTACTTGGTGCCCTTGGCGCGTTCCAGCGCCTCGACGATCAGCTGCTTGGCCTTGTCGACATCGCCCCAGCCCTTGATCTCAACCCATTTGCCGGGTTCCAGATCCTTGTAGTGCTGGAAGAAGTGCTCGATCTGTTGGGTCACGATCGGCGGCAGGTCATCATGACCGGCCACTTCGCGGTAATAGGGGAAGGTCGAATCGAGCGGCACGCAGACCAGCTTTTCGTCACCACCCTTGTCATCTTCCATCAACAGCACGCCAACCGGGCGCGCCTTGATCACCGCGCCGGCCAGGATCGGCGAGCGGGCAATGACCAGCGCATCAAGCGGATCGCCGTCTTCACCCAGAGTATGCGGGATGAAGCCATAGTTGGCCGGATAGCGCATCGGCGTATGCAGGATCCGGTCCACAAACAGTGCGCCGCTGGCCTTGTCGAACTCGTACTTCACGGGTTCGCCGCCAATCGGCACTTCGATCAGGACGTTGACTTCGTGGGGCGGATTATCGCCGGCGGGAATAAGGTCGATACGCATGGCCGCGCCCTTAGACGGGGCATTGCTGCACTGCAACAGGGGGCAGCGCCCGATTGCGCGGAAAATCAGCCGAGTGCGTTGATGGTGAAGGCGATCACGCCGATGTTGAACACGAACGAGGCCAGGCTCTGCACCAGGACGAGCCGCCGGACCGAGGGGGCAGAGATCGCCACGTCAGAGGTTTGAAAGGTCATGCCCAGCGTAAAGGCGAAATAGGCAAAGTCGCTGTAATCGGGGTTCCGGGTGCCGGGAAACTCGATCCCGCCGCGATGCTCGCCCGCCTCGCCGCTGCCGAAATAGAAGACATGGGCATAGTGCAGGGCATAGACCGAATTGGCGAACAGCCAGGCTAGCACCAGGGTCACCAGCAGCTTGATCATCGCCAAGTGATCGCCGCCCCGGGCCGCGGCCAATTCGCCCGATATGGCCGCCATCACCACCAGTGCCAGCAAGGTCGAAATCACCACGATCAGGGTGCGGTTGGCATCATTTTCATCCGCGTGACGCCGCATTTCGGCGACCGGGAAGCGACGCAGCAAGGGCAGGAGCGAAAGCAGGAACAGTGCCGCCGCCAGATCAAAGCCCATGGCGAGCGCATCCTGCCACGATGCCGCGCGATCGAGCCAGCTCCACAGCCCGGCCCCAATCGGCAGGATCAGCGCGAAGGCGACAAAGCGGGGCGGGGCCAGCCGGTTGCCAAGGGTTCGGGCTGGCCCTGCCACCTTACTTGCCCTTTGCCTTGGTGGACTTCGCCAGCGGCCGCGTGGCCGTCAGCAGCAGGTCAAGCCCGGTTGGCGCCTTGCCGGCGGCAGCGCGTTCCAGCCAGGGCCAGCGCAGCCCGCCCTTGTAGTCGATGGCATAGGTGATGAACCGGTCGCCGCGCTTGGTCAGCAGTTCCAGCGGTGCGCCGGTCTTGGCCGCGGTGATCGCCTTTTTGAGCTCGTCCTGCGAATAGCCGATGCCGTTCACCGCCAGGATCGTCGCGCCCGAGACGATCCCCGCCTTGAACGCCGGGCCATCCCATTGGGTGGCCGTGACCTTGGCATCCTTGTCGATTACCAGCCCGATCGAATTGGTCAGGTTGAGCGACTTCGCGTCGGCCATCGCCGCCTTCATGTAGGGGTTGGGTTCGTCCTTCCAGACCAGCCGATAGCCGCCCAGTTCGATCCCCTTGACCGGCGCGGGCTGGTCGGGAGTGTTGATCCGCTGGTCGATCAGCTTGGCCCAGTCATAAGGATAGACCTGCCCCAGCTTGGCGACGATCTCGTCCACCTCAAAGGCGATCTGGCCGTAATCGCCATCGCGCATGCCGAAGAACAGCTTGGCGAAATCGTCGATCGATTTCTTCCCGCCGGTCCCCTGGCGGATGATCTGGTCGATCTCCAGCCAGGTCAGCGCGCCTTCGGTGTAATAGTCTTCGTTGCGTGAAAGGCTGGAGAACGGCTTGGGCTTGCGGGCGGCGAAGACCGGATCGCTGCCGGTATCCTCGACCGAGCGCCAGCGGCGGCCCGGCTGCTCGGCAAAGTTGCCGGCCCAGCTGGCCAGCATGCCCAGCACGGTGTCCTTGGCCTGCAAGCCTGAACGGGCCGCCAGGACAGCACCCCAGAACTGGTCCTGCCCTTCATAGGTCCACAGCATGTCGCCCTGCATCGGCTGGCGATAGTCCGGGGTCCACAGCCGCGCCGGGCGGCGGAACTTGCCCGACCACGAGTGCGAGAATTCGTGCGGCAGCAGGTTGCGATCGAAATCGTACTTGTCCCACTCGGTAAAGGCGCCGGGTTCCAGCTGGTTCTCACTTGAGCGGTGGTGTTCAAGCCCGATCCCGCCCATCCGGTCGGTCAGGGCCAGCAGGAATTCATAGCGATCGAAGTGGTTGGCACCGAAGGCCAGCCGGGCCTCGGTGACCAGGTTGCGGTGCAGGTCGATCTGTTCGGGCTTGGCGGCAAGCTGCTCGGGCTTGTCGGCCACGACATTGAGCGTGACGTTCTGCCCAAGATCCCACTTGGCAAAATGCTTGCCGGCGAACAGCGGCGAATCGACCAATATCTCGTAACTGGTCTCGTCCCATGACCAGCGATCGCCTTCGTGCTTCACGCCGTCCAGCGCGCCGGCCACGGTCCAGCCGGCGGGCACGGTAACGCTGGGCTTGACCCTGATCTGGCGGACATAGTGCCCCGCGGGATAGAGGCTCATCGTCGCCCACTGCAGGTTCAGCATCTCCTGCGTCATGGTGATGCGGCCCTCGCTCGATTGCAGCGGGCTGGTGTGGATGAACCGGGCCACCACATCCTTGGTCCCGGCTGGAATGTCGATGTGGAAGGCGTTTACTTCCACCGGATCGCGCTTCCACCGCAGCAGCTGGCCATTGGCGGTGAAGGTC
>JBEGJL010000070.1:0-6670 GCA_041184605.1 Pseudomonadota bacterium | reverse complement strand
ATCCAATGGCGGCCTTCAACTGCCCGCATTTCAACCGGGCGCGGCGTCAGGAAATGGTGCCGGGCTTCGGGCCGCGCTTGCTCGGCAAAGCGACGGCGCACATCGGCCTCAGGCTCAAGCTCCTCGGGCGGGGGGACGTCGGGCATTGCCGCATCGCGGTGCGACAGGCCGTCCTCGTGCTTCTGGAACGAGGCAGTCAGATTAAGGATCGGCCGACCCTGCTGGCTGGCGACGACCCGACGGTTGGAAAACGATCCGCCATCGAAATCGCGCGCAACCTGATATTCGCTGGGATGCTCCTCGCTCCCGCCGCGCAGGAAATAGGCGTGGAGCGAATGGGCAGCGCGGCCTTCCTCAACCGTCGCCTGGGCCGCATTGAGCGCTTGGGCGATCACCTCGCCCCCAAACACCCGGCCAATCCCGCCCTTCTTGCGGCGGCCGTGAAAGTGATCCTCGCCGTCCGGTACAACCGTCAGCAGGCGCAGCAGGCCGGAAACGAGGCGTTCGGGCGAAATATCGGGCGTGTCCATGCCACGCCCTTTGCGGATACCACCTGCGCGCGTCAATCCGGTTTTAGCCGGGCGGTTAAATTGCTGGCACTATCCCTGCCAGTGATTAGAAACCGCCCAGCGGTTCCTACTTGCCCACCGCAGCCGACATCGCTGTCGCCTTCTGGAAGCGGGGGTCGATAGCCGGCTTCTGGGCATAGTCGCTATCCGTAGGGATGTAGGCCGGATTGAACCGGTCCGCCCACTTTTCAGCCTCGACCAGCCACTCGATGTGCACTTCCTCATAGGGCAGGTTGTGGGTGCCCTTGGGCTGCTCAACGTAGCGGAAGTCGACCCCCTCCTGCTTGCCGGAAGCCTTCAGGCGGGAGACCAGCGTCCGCGATTGTTCGATCGGGATACGGGCATCGCGCAGGCCGGCAACGATCAGGATCGGCGCCCATGGGCCGTCAGTGTTGCGGGCCGAGGAGATGGCAATGAGGTTGTCAGCGGTGGCCTGGAAGTTGGCACCAAAGCTGCCAAAGGTCCCTTGGTCGTATGCCTTCATCATTGGAAAGTCATAGATCCCGGCGCCCGCGATTGCGCATTTCCAGACCTTAGGATCGCGCTGCGCACCGCGGGCCGTGGCATAGCCACCATAGGACCAGCCCATGATGCAGGCACGCTTGGGATCGATCAGCCCGGTCTGGCCGAACCAGGTCAGCGCATCGTTGAGATCGTCCTGCATGCGCTGGCCGTAACCGTTCGGTTTGCGCCCCTCGAGCACGAACTGCTTTCCGTAACCGCCGGAGCCGCGATAGTTCGGCTGGATCACGACATAGCCCAGTTCGGCCATCGCCTGATGCCAGGGAAAGAAGCCAAATTCTTCCTGGTCGCGGATGCCAAAGGGGCCGCCGTGCGGCATTACGATCACCGGCAGGTTCTTGCGGCTTGGGCGATGGCGCGGATAGGTGATGACCGCCGGTATCTCCATCCCGTCCGAAGCCTTGTATCGGATCGTCTCCGTCGGGTTCAGGTCGGCATCCTGCAATTCGGGATGGAAATTGCCCAGGATGCCCAGATTACCGCTGACCGTGTCGTAAAGATAATAGGTGCCGGGCTCGGATGGCTTGGCGATGAAGACGACCAGCTTGGTATAGTCATCGTTCGCCGACATGATCTGCGCATTGCCGACCCCGAAATCCTCGTCGAAGAATTTCTGGATTTCGTTGAGGCGGCCGTCGAACCAGCGGGTCCGCTGCTTGTTGGTGGTATATTGCACCCCGATCAGGCGCGTGTCGTCCTTGCTGGCGACAAGCCCGTTCACGTCATGGCCGGGTACTTCGAAGACCGGCTTTCCGACAATTTCGAGGGTCGCCATGTTGATCCGGTAAACCTTCCGGAACCCGTCCTTGTTACTAGTGGCATAGGCAATATCGCCGTCCAGCGTGAAAATATCCGGCGTGATCTGGGCGCCGGTGAAGGTGGCGTCCTTTTCATTCGAAATGGTCTTCAGCGGTTCATCAGGTGTCGAGCGGTACATCAGCCTTTGCTTGCCATCATCGTCGCTGCCGATGGCTGCCCGGATCACGCCCTTCCCATCGGCAAGCCATTGGCTGACGAAGACATTGGGGCGCTGCACGGTTGTGAACTTGCCCGTCCGGACATCAAGGTCGATCACCTCTGGGCGGAACTCGTTCTGGTCATTCCGGAACGAGGTGCGTTGCATCAGCACCCGTTCCTTGGCGTGGTCGCGATAGAGGATCTGGATCCCATTGCCCGATGCGCCTTCCCAGGCCAGCGGCGTGAGAGACCCACTCTCAAGATCGTAAGCGACGTAACGCAGCAGGTCGGCGCGCTGGCCACCGAAAATCTCGCGCGAGGCAAGCGTGAACAACACGGTACGGTTACCCACCCATGACCAGCCGCCAACAGTGCGGTCACCCGCCTCGCGATACTCTTCGGCCCGCGCGAAGAACTTTGGCGGGCTGCCGGGCTTGGTCAGGTCGATGATGCCAAGGTTGTCGATCCCGTTGCGGCTCATCATCACGGCGATCTTGGTGCCGTCAGGAGAAATCGTCGGATTTCGCATAAATGGACGCTTGCCGAACACCTCGGTTGGCACGCGACCCTTGATTCCCTTGACCACGATGTCGTTCGCGGCAGCCACCTGGCTCTGAGCGGCTACTGGGGTGGCGATCGTCAAGCCGAGCACAGCGGCCAGCATGCCGCCAAGCAGGATGTTCTTTCCAGGCACTTCCAAACCTCCGATGGGGGCGAACCACATTGCCCCAATCCGCCGAGACTAGCGCATGTCATGTGCTGTGCAATGGGCCAAAGGACCAGATTCCAACAGAAAACCCCGCCCGGATCGCTCCGGGCGGGGTCTTGTTCACCCTGCGGCGGGTGAGGGGCTTTTGCCGCCTCAGTGGGCCGCAGCCAGCGCCGCGAGCAGGAGCAGCGCGACGATGTTGGTGATCTTGATCATCGGGTTGACGGCCGGACCGGCGGTATCCTTGTAGGGATCGCCCACCGTGTCACCGGTAACCGCAGCCTTGTGGGCTTCAGAGCCCTTGCCACCGTGGTTGCCGTCTTCGATGTACTTCTTGGCATTGTCCCAGGCACCACCGCCTGAGGTCATCGAGATCGCGACGAACAGGCCGCCAACGATCACGCCCAGCAGCAGCGCGCCCAGCGCGGCGAAGCCGTTGGCCTGACCGGCAACCGCCGTGATCACGAAATAGACCACGATCGGGACGAGCACCGGCAGCAGCGACGGAATGATCATTTCCTTGATCGCAGCCTTGGTCACCAGGTCCACGGTACGGGCATAGTTCGGCTTGGACTTGCCGGTCATGATGCCCTTGTCGTTGGCGAACTGGTCACGCACGTCCTTCACCACGTCACCGGCGGCGCGGCCCACGGCGGTCATGCCCATCGCACCAAACAGGTACGGGAGCAGTGCGCCGAGCAGCAGGCCGACGATCACAGAGGGGTTCTCCAGGCTGAAGCTGACGGTCAGGTCCGGGAAGAACTCACGCAGGTCGGTGGTGTAGGCGGCAAACAGCACGAGCGCTGCCAGACCGGCCGAACCGATGGCGTAGCCCTTGGTCACGGCCTTGGTGGTGTTGCCCACGGCATCGAGCGCGTCGGTCTTTTCGCGGACCGAGTCCTCAAGGCCGGCCATTTCGGCAATGCCGCCGGCATTGTCGGTAACCGGACCGTATGCGTCGAGCGCCACGACCATCCCGGCCAGAGCCAGCATCGCAGTCGCCGCATAGGCAATCCCGATCAGGCCAGCCAGCTGGTAGGCAATGATGATGCCGGCGCAGATCACGATGGTCGGCAGCGCGGTCGATTCAAGGCTGATTGCGAGGCCCTGGATCACGTTGGTGCCGTGGCCGGTTTCCGACGACTTGGCGATCGAGCGGACCGGACGATAGTTCGTGCCGGTATAGTACTCGGTGATCCAGATGATCAGGCCGGTGATGACCAGGCCCAGCAGCGAGCAGTAGAACAGGATCCGGCCCGTGAAGCTTACGGTCGAGTCCAGGATCGTGTAGCTCATCGGGGTTTCCATGCTGCCCAGGGCATAGGAAATCGCCCACCAGATCGCGCCGACCGAGAGGACGGCAGTGACCAGGAAGCCCTTGTACATGGCGCCCATGATGTTCGTGCCGCCACCCAGGCGGACGAAATAGGTGCCCACGATCGAGGTGACGATGCAGACACCACCGATCAGCAGCGGCAGCGCCATCATCGGGGCCAGCGCATCGCCCAGGCCTTTCAGCAGCAGGGCGGTCAGCACCATGGTGGCGCCAACGGTCACGACATAGGTTTCGAACAGGTCGGCAGCCATGCCGGCGCAGTCACCCACGTTATCGCCCACGTTGTCGGCAATCACGGCCGGGTTGCGTGGATCGTCTTCGGGAATGCCAGCTTCCACCTTGCCGACCAGGTCAGCACCGACGTCGGCAGCCTTGGTGAAGATCCCGCCGCCAAGGCGAGCGAAGATCGAGATCAGCGAGGCCCCGAAGGCGAGGGCAACCAGGCCATCAACCACGGTGCGGTCTTCGCCGCCCACGGTATAGCCGGCCACTGCCGTCAGGTAGTAATAGAACACCGCGATAGCGAGCAGCGCGAGGCCAGCCACCAACATACCGGTGATCGCCCCCGCGCGGAAGGCCAGGGTTAGGCCGGCTTGCAGGCCCGACTGGGCCGCAGCAGCCGTGCGGACGTTCGACCGCACCGAGATGTTCATCCCGATAAAGCCGGCAACACCCGACAGCACCGCACCGATCACGAAGCCGGTGGCCGATATCGCGCCAAGCGTGGCGACGATGATCAGCGCAACGACCACGCCGACGATGGCAATGGTGGTATACTGGCGCTTCAGGTAGGCTTGTGCGCCTTCCTGAATTGCGGCGGCAATTTCCTGCATTTTAGCATTCCCGGCGGACGCGCCGAGAACCTGGCGACTGGTGATGAAGCCGTAAACCACGGCTACCAGACCCAGGATGATTGCGAGCGTGACGAGATCCACGAGTTCGCTCCCCCTTATTATTGAAAATAGGAACCCCGCGAACGCGGGGCTGTGCGGGAGGCTATAGGACGTTTTACGGCCATGCAATCATATTGCGCGGGCTTTTCCCCGCGCGGAACAGCCTCGCTTTCGATGCAGGTGTTTACCGCTGGCGCTCTGGCCAAAACCAAGCAATAATGCGTGCCTTGATGGTTTGTGGGAAGTTAACGCCATGGCTGCTGTCCTCAGACAAATGCTTGCGTGGATGCCGTTCTTCTTTGGCATCGGCTTTATTGCTCCACTGGTCGCCCAGCTGATGGCGCTGTGGCAGGTGCCGGCTCCCTTGGGCTTGAGCCGGATCGCCTTCGGGCTGACTGTCGGCGGGCTCTGGGGCCTGGTCGCCAATCTGCGGGGACGCTGGCTGTGAGCGAGGCGGACCTGCTGTCACGCAGCGCGCTTGCGGATCAGGATCGCGCCGCGCTCCCGCTGGGTGCCGATGGGCTTGACCGCTACACCCGGCGTGATCTGCGCAAGGAAGAGATTGCGATTGCCCGCCAATTTCACGGCGGGGCGATGTGGCCCTATGCGGTTGCCGCCTTTGGCTGCTTCACGATCTGGCTTTCGTTCTTTCCGCTGGCGATCATGGGCATACTCAACCTGCCGCTGGCCTTTGTCCTATCCTGCGTGTTCTGCGTCGGTGGCTATGTGACCAGTCACGAAGCGATGCATTCCAACATCGGCCGCCCGGGCAGCAAGACCCGCTGGCTGAACGAGGCGGGGGGCGCGGTCTCGACCATTCCGATTGTCTTTCCCTTCTCGATGGCGCGGCTGATGCACCTTGAGCATCACTATCACTGCAACCATCCCGAAAAGGACCCGGACTATACCGATGAGGCGCCCAATATGTGGGCGGCCTGGTACAAGACCTGGTACAACCGCCAGCCAGGCGTTGATGGCTCAATCCATCACTACAAGCGGATCCTGGCCGAAATGGGCACCCCGATCGCCCGCCGTGCGCTGGTTGAAACGATGGTCCTCCAACTGGTGTTCATGGCCACGCTCTTCACCATGGCCTGGAACGGTTACGCGATCGAGGCCGCACTGATCTGGTGGCTGCCGCGGCATATCGGCCTCAGTTATATCCGTTTCTTCCTGTCCTGGGCGCCGCATCACCCGCGTGAGGGCAAAATGGGACGATATGAGAACACCTATGTGTTCAAGAGCCGCGTGGGCCATGTGCTGTCGATGGGGATGCAGTACCACATCGTCCACCACCTTTATCCTGGCATTCCGAACCACCGGACCAAGGAAGCCTATTACGCGCTCAAGCCGATCCTTAAGGCGCGGGGCGTGGACGTTTCGCCGCTTTAGCGATGCTCAAAGCCAAGGCCTTCGGTTTCGGGCAGGGCAAGACCGTCCAGCACGATTGCGGCATCCCCTGAAGCCAACGCCTCACCAATCCGGCAGGCCCTGATCGGCGGTTCCGCTCCGGCTGGCAGCGTGAACAGCAATTGGTAATCCTCACCCCAGCGCAGCGCATCGGCGCGGCGCGCTTCGGGGGTGGCGATGGGCACGGCCGCACTTTCGATCGCAAAGCTCACGCCCGAGGCGCGGGCCATGCGGCTGGCATCGAGCAGCAGCCCGTCGGAGACGTCCATCATGG
>JBEGJL010000069.1:0-11434 GCA_041184605.1 Pseudomonadota bacterium | reverse complement strand
ACCTGGACTTGCGCCCCAGCCGTCACAAGCAGTTCGGCCACCACGCCGTCGAACGGGGCGATCAGGCTGTGCTCCATCTTCATCGCTTCCAGCGTCAGCAGCTTCTGGCCCTTGGTGACGGCCTGACCCGCCACGACGTCAACCGCGATCACCTTGCCGGGCATGGGGGAAAGGATTTCGCCATCGTGGGCGGAATGATGACCGCCGCCCTCGATCCGCTCCAGCGTATAGCGGCGGGCAAAGCCCGAATTGAAGGTCAGGACCTCGCGGGCAGGATCATCGGCCTCGATCTCCTCAAGCGGCACGACATGGACTGTGCCGGTGTCATCTGCCAGCCGCGCTTCTGCCCGCGGGGCGGCATTGGCGCGAAAGCCAACAGCACCGGACCAAGGGCCAAGCCCTGGGCTGCCTGCCAGCAAGGCAGCGGCTTCGGCCAGCTCTTCCGGGTCCGGTTCGAGCGGATGGACTAGGCTTTCCAGATCACGCCCGATCAGGCCCGTATCGACCTTGCCGCACTGGAAATCAGGGTGCTCCAGCAGCAGGCCCAGGAATCCGGCATTGGTCCGCACCGGCCAGACCTCGGTTGCATCAACCCCCGCCAGCAGGTTCTCGATCGCCTCCTCGCGCGATGCGCCGTGGGCAATCAGTTTGGCGAGCATCGGATCGTAGAAGGGGGAGACTTCGCCACCTTCCTCAACCCCCGTATCGACCCGCAGGGCATCGCCGAACCGCAGGTGTTCCAGCGGGCCAATCGCGGGCAGGAAGCCCTTGGCCGGATCTTCGGCGTAGAGGCGTGCTTCCATCGCCCAGCCGTTGATGGATAGTTGGTCCTGCGTCAGCGGCAAGGGTTCTCCGCTCGCGACACGCAGCTGCCATTCGACCAGATCGACACCCGTGATCGCCTCGGTTACCGGATGCTCCACCTGCAACCGGGTGTTCATTTCCATGAACCAGATCCGGTCGGCGGAAAGCTTGCCCGATCCGTCAGCGATGAATTCGATTGTGCCGGCGCCTTCATAATTCACCGCCTTGGCGGCGCGGACGGCGGCGGCGCAGACGGCCTGCCGGGTGGCTTCGTCCATGCCGGGCGCTGGGGCTTCCTCGATCACCTTCTGGTGACGGCGCTGGAGCGAGCAATCGCGTTCAAACAGATGGACGACATTGCCGTGGCTGTCGCCAAAGACCTGTACCTCGATGTGCCGGGGGGAGAGGATGTACTTCTCGATCAGCACGTGGGCGTTGCCAAAGCTGGCCGCCGCCTCGCGCTGGCATGAGGCGAGGGCATCGGCAAAGTCAGCCGGGTTCTCGACCAGCCGCATGCCCTTGCCGCCGCCGCCGGCAACTGCCTTGATCAGCACGGGGTAGCCGATCTGGGCGGCCTGCTCAGCCAGATAGGCAGGATTCTGGTTCTCACCCAGATAGCCGGGTGTGGTGGGCACGCCGGCCTGCTGCATCAGTTGCTTGGCCGCGTCCTTCAGGCCCATCGCGTCGATACTGGCGGGCTTGGGGCCGACCCAGACCAATCCGGCGTCGATCACGGCCTGCGCAAAGGCTGCGTTTTCGGAGAGGAAGCCATAGCCCGGATGGATCGCCTCTGCCCCCGTGGCCTTGGCGGCGGCAATGATCTTTTCGCCCACCAGATAGCTTTCGCGCGCCGGGGAAGGGCCGATATGCACGGCCTCGTCCGCCTGCCGCACATGCAGGGCATTGGCATCGGCATCGGAAAAGACTGCCACCGTCCGGATCCCCATGGCGCGGGCGGTGCGGATGATCCGGCAGGCGATCTCGCCGCGATTGGCAATGAGGAGGCTCTTGATCACATGGTCCTCCATCACATCCGGAACAGGCCGAAGGCCGGACGCTCGGGGATCGGCGCTTCCAGGCTGGCGGCGAGGGCGAGGCCCAACACATCGCGGGTCTGCGCGGGGTCGATCACGCCATCGTCCCACAGCCGGGCGGTGGCATAATAGGGATTGCCCTCGTCCTCATACTTCTGGCGGATCGGGTTCTTGAAGGCCTCGGCTTCCTCAGGTGTCCATTTGGCGGCATCGCGGTGGACTGTGGCGAGGACCGAAGCCGCCTGCTCCCCTCCCATCACCGAAATCCGCGCATTGGGCCAGGTGAACAGGAAGCGAGGGCTATAGGCGCGGCCGCACATGCCATAATTGCCCGCTCCGAAGCTGCCGCCGATCAGCACGGTCAGCTTTGGCACAGTGGCCGTGGCAACGGCGGTAACCAGCTTGGCCCCGTGTTTGGCGATGCCCTCCGCCTCGTACTTGCCGCCAACCATGAAGCCCGAGATGTTTTGCAGGAA
This sequence comes from Pseudomonadota bacterium, assembly GCA_041184605.1. Lineage (GTDB taxonomy): Bacteria > Pseudomonadota > Alphaproteobacteria > Sphingomonadales > Sphingomonadaceae > Novosphingobium. The sequence goes on along the minus strand of JBEGJL010000069.1, from coordinate 9,120 downwards.
CAACAGCGGGATCTTGCGCTGGCAGGCCAGTTCGATGAAGTGCGCGCCCTTTACGGCGCTTTCGGAAAAGAGCACGCCGTTGTTGGCCAGGATCGCCACCGGCATGCCCCAGATATGGGCAAATCCGCAGACCAGCGTGGTGCCGTAGTGCGCCTTGAACTCGTGAAATTCGCTGCCGTCGACCAGCCGGGCGATCACTTCGTGGACATCATAGGGTGCCCGGACATCATCGGGGACCACGGCATAAAGCTCGTCCGGATCGTACTTGGGCGCGCGCGGTTCCTGGAGCGGCAGGCCATGTTCATGACGCGGGCCAAGGTGGCTGATGATATCGCGAACGATCGTCAGGGCATGCTCGTCATTCTCGGCCAGATGATCGACCACGCCACTCTTGCGGGCGTGGAGATCCCCGCCGCCAAGGTCTTCGGCGCTGATTTCCTCGCCTGTCGCAGCCTTCACCAAGGGCGGTCCGGCAAGGAAGATCGTGCCCTGTTCGCGTACGATCACCGTCTCGTCCGACATGGCGGGGACATAGGCCCCGCCCGCCGTGCAACTGCCCATCACGCAGGCGATCTGGGGGATGCCTTTCGCGCTCATGTTAGCCTGGTTGAAAAAGATCCGGCCGAAGTGATCGCGATCGGGGAAGACCTCGGCCTGATGGGGCAGGTTGGCCCCGCCAGAATCGACCAGATAGATGCAGGGCAGGTGGTTGGCCTCGGCGATTTCCTGCGCGCGCAGATGCTTCTTGACGGTCAGCGGGTAATAGGTGCCGCCCTTCACCGTCGCATCATTGGCAACGATCATGCATAAGCGGCCTGACACCCGCCCGATCGCAGTGATGATCCCGGCACCCGGAATATCCTCGCCATAGACACCGTTCGCCGCGAGCTGTCCAATCTCCAACAGCGGAGAGCCGGGATCAAGCAGACGTTCGACCCGTTCACGCGGGAGTAGCTTGCCGCGGCTGGTATGGCGGTTACGGCTCTTCTCGTCGCCGCCCAGCGCGGCTTGCGCAACCTTGCCGCGGAGTTCCTCGGCCAGCGCCCTGTTGTGCGCAGCGCGAGCCCGGGCCTGCGGATCGTCATGGCTAATCTGGGTGCCGAGGACGGGGGCGCTCATCAGGCCGCCCCGATCAGTTCGCGGCCGATCAGCATGCGGCGAATTTCGTTGGTCCCGGCGCCGATATCAAGCAGCTTGGCATCGCGCAGATAGCGTTCCACCGGCCAATCCTTGGTATAACCCGCCCCGCCGAGCGCCTGGACGGCTTCGCCCGCCACCTTGAAGGCATTCTCACTGGCCAGCAGAATTGCACCCGCGGCATCAAAGCGGGTGGTCTGCCCGGCGTCGCAGCTCTTGGCGACGGCATAGGTATAGGCGCGGGCGGATTGCAGCGCGACATACATGTCGGCCACCTTGGCCTGCATCAGCTGGAACGCGCCGATCGGCTTGCCGAACTGCTTGCGCTCGCGCAGGTAGGGGATGACGGTATCGAGACAGGCCTGCATGATGCCCAGCTGCAAGCCTGCAAGCACGACGCGCTCATAATCCAGCCCGCTCATCAGCACGCCGACCCCGCCGTGGAGCGGGCCCATGATCCGGTCTTCGGGAATGAAGCAGTCGTTGAAGACCAATTCGGCCGTGGGGCTGCCGCGCATGCCCATCTTGTCGATCTTCTGACCGATTGAGAAGCCCTCGTCGTCCTTCTCGATCAGGAAGGCGGTGATCCCCCGCGAGCCGGCTTCTGGCGAGGTCTTTGCATAGACCACCAGGGTGTCGGCATAGGTGGCATTGGTGATCCAGAACTTGGTGCCGTTGAGCACGTAACCGCCCTGGACTGCATCGGCCTTGAGCTTCATCGAAACGACATCGGATCCGGCCCCGGCTTCGGACATGGCGAGGCTGCCGACGTGCTCGCCCGAGATAAGCCCGGGCAGATACTTCGCCTTCTGTTCATCGTTGCCCCAGCGGCGGATCTGGTTGACGCAGAGGTTTGAATGCGCGCCATAGGACAGGCCGATCGAGGCGCTCGCCCGCGATACTTCCTCAACCGCGATCACATGGTCGAGATAGCCCAGGCCCAGTCCGCCCCATGCCGGTTCCACCGTAATGCCGTGCAAGCCCAGTTCGCCCATCGCGGGCCAAAGCTCTGCCCGCGGAAACCAGTCCTCCGCATCGGCTTTGGCGGCCAATGGCGCGATCTGCTCGTCGGCGAAACGGGCGGTAACCGCGCGGATCATTTCCGCGCTTTCGGGCAGGGCGAAATCGAAATCAGGGGTGGCGCGCATGGGATCTCCTCCGCGCCTTGGTATACCTAGCTGGCGATAAGGAAAACTTGGTTTTTACCGAACCATTGCATAGCGCCGATCTATGGCTGGCCGGGGCGGCGCAGGTTGGCTCGGCGCATGAAGGCCACCAGCGGGACGGTGATGATCGTCATCCACATCATAAGATAAAAGTTATCCAGATAGGCAATCATCGCGGCCTGTCGGTTGATCTCGCCATCGACCATCCGCAGCGCGGCCTCGCCCGCGTCCTGGAACCGGTCGAGGGTTGAAAAGTCGACAACCTGCATGAACGATGGCGTGACGTGGGTCGCCAGATCGGAATGGCTTACTTGCAGGTTGCGCGCCAGCAAGGTTGTGACGATCGAGATCCCGATTGATGATCCGATAGACCGCGACAGATTGAGCAGGCTGGAACCGTCGGTGCGCAGGTGCGGGGCGATCGTGGCAAAGGCGCTGGCATTCATCGGCATGAACACCAGCCCCATGCCGATGCCCTGGATAAAGCCGGACCAGGCGATATGGCTGTAATCGGTTTGCAGCGACCAGAGCGACATCTCCCAGAGTGAGAACGCCGCGATGGAGAAGCCCAAGGCGATCATGATCCGGGGATCGACCCCGCGCCGCACCAGATAGCCGGAAACCTGCATGGTGATCAGGGTGCCAAGCCCACGCGGCATCAATGCCTCACCCGTGTCGATCACGCCGTAACCGAACAGGCGCTGCAACATTGGCGGCAAAAGCGCCATGGTTGCAAACATCACCACGCCGATCACGGCGCTGAGCCCGATCGCCGAAACGTAGTTCGGATCGTGGAACAGCTTGCGATTGAAAAGCGGTTCGGGGGCGGTGGAGAGGTGGATCAGGGTCATCCAGGCACCGGAAAGGCCGAGGAAGGTATATATCCACGTTTCCAGTGAGGCGAACCAGTCAATATGGTTGCCGCGGTCCAGCAGCAGCTGGATCGAGGTCAGCGTGACCGCCAGCAGGGCAAACCCGGTCAGGTCGAAGCGGCGCTTCATGATCTGGCGCGAGGGGAGTTGGGTGGTCAGGATCGCCAACGACATGATCCCGAGCGGCACATTGACATAGAATACCGAACGCCAGTTCCAGTTTTCAGTCAGCCAGCCGCCCAGGATCGGCCCCATGATTGGTCCGATCATGATCCCCATGCCCCAGACAGCCATCATCTGCGCCTGGCGCGATGGTTTGTTGGTATCGATCATGGCGGCCTGGCTGAGCGGCGAGATGAAGGCGCCGGTGGCCCCTTGCAGGGCCCGGAAAATGACCATCTCAGTTATGTTCTGGGCCATGCCGCAAAGCATTGAGGAGAGGACAAAGCCAGCCACCGAGAGGATGAAGAGCCGCCGTGAGCCGAACCGGTCTGCCAGCCAGCCGGTAATCGGCATGGCGACGGCAACGGCAACGATATAGCTGGTCAGGACCCAGCTGATCTCGTCCGGGGTGGCACCCAGCGTGGCCTGCATGTGCGGGATCGCAACATTGGCGATCGTCGAATCGAGAATTTGGAGGAGCGAGGCCAGCATGACCCCAACCGCCAGCAGATAGGGGTTGTCGACCGGCAGCAGGGCGACATCGTCGATCGCTGCGGCGAACCTGTCCTGTCCTGCTGGACCTGCCATCAGTTCAACGCTTGCCCTCGTCGGTAAAGACCTTGGCCTTCACCGAAAGGCCCGCAATCAGCTGGCGCGGGCTGGACTGGTCCAGCGCTATGCGGACCGGCACGCGCTGCGTCACCTTGACCCAGTTGCCGCTGGCGTTCTGCGCAGGCAGCACAGAGAATTCACTGCCGGTGCCTGCACCAATGGCGGCAACATGGCCCTTGAGGACCAGGCCCGGATAAGCATCGACGCGCACCTCGGCCCGCTGGCCAATGCGCATGTCGGCCAGGTCGGTCTCCTTGAAATTGGCCTCGATGTAATAGGATCCATCGGCCACCAGCGTCAGTGCCGGTAGTCCGGTGATCATGTCCTGTCCAACCTGAAGGCGGTCTGCCTGGCCAATGATCCCGGCCACGGGCGCGCGGACCTCGGTGCGGCGGAGGTTCAACTGCGCCGCCCGGCGCTGCGTCGCTGCCGCCGCCAGCTGCGGGTAGACGCCCGGCATTTCACTGCCCGTGGCCAGCTTGGCTGCCGCTTCGGCCCGCTTGGCTTCAGCCAGCCGCAATTGTTCTTCGGCCACGGTCACCTGGTGCTGGGCCGCTTCCAGGCCGGCCTTGGTGGTAAAGCCCTTCTGCATCAGCGCTTCCTGCCGGGCCAGGTTCGATCGGGCGAAGGCAATGTTCTGCTGCGCGGCGGAAATGTCGGCGCCAGAGAGGGCGCTTGCGCTTGCCGCGCCGATCCGGCTCACTTCGGCTGCGGCAATCGCGGCATCGGCCTGGGCAACTTGCAGTTCAAAGGCTTCGGGGTCGATCCGGAACAGCAAGTCACCAGCCTGAACGTGCTGGTTTTCCTTGACCAGCACCTCAACGATCTTGCCACTGACCTCTGAACTGACCGAGATCTTGTCGACGTGGATATAGGCATTGTCGGTCGACACCTGGCCTTGGAGGCTTTGCCAATAGATCAGCCCGCCAATTAGCAGGGCAACTGGCACCGACAGCATTACCATCAGCCGCCGCCAGTTTCGCCGTTTGGGATGCCCTTCATCTTGCGCGGGCATTTCGATGCGGGGGTCTTGTTCAGCCATTTACAGTCACTTCGGTTGATCGCGCGTTGGTAAGGTTCGTGCGGATGGTTTCGAGCAGCGTCGCCAGGGTCGCGCGCTGCGTCTGGCCAAGATTGACCAGCATTTCATCCTCAAGGCCGTTAAGGCAGCCATGCACCTGATCGATGATTTCCCGCCCGGCGTCGGTTAGGTAAACCCGCCAGGCACGCCGGTCCGCAGGATCAGGCCGGCGTTCGACGCGGCCCGCTTCCTCCATCCGGTCCAACATCCGGGCGAGTGAGATCGGCTCAACCTCCAGCCGATCGGCGTAAAATGCTTGGTTCTCACCTTCGCTGTGCGAAAGGATCAGCAACAGCCGTGCCTGCGGGCTGGTCATGCCCAACTGGCGCACACGGCCATCAAAGGCCTTGCGCAGCAGGCGTGCGGTATCGCTCAGCAAATAGGTCGTCGGGATCATGGAGACCCTGATATAATAGATGCGCTTATTAAGTCAACTGTTAGTATCCGCCGGGTGGGCGATCTTGCTTAGCAGGGATGGGCAAGTCTGTCTGGTGCCGCCGGTTCCGGTGGTGAGTGCTGTTACGCCCAAACGTCTAATCTGCGGCACGAGGGCGCTGGCCCAGCGCAGCCATTGTTTCCAGAGCCTTGATCAGTGTCTCTCGCCACCCGTTCGATAGATCGACCCGTTCGTGCGGCATGGGAAAAACATAGCCGCCGTTGATCCGGGACAGGAAGCCGCGGGTCACCAACCGCTCAAGCTTGCGGCGTGTTGTTTCGCGGCTGAGCCCCAAGGACGTGTGAATGAATTTCAGGTTGACCGAAAGCCGATATTCGTTGGGCAGTGGGCGATCTTCAAACCCGAACTTTGATGCCAGGTAGGGATCCTCTCGGATCGGGCGCGTACTTTCAGCGAAAACCAGGGCAATAATGGCCATCTCGTCGATTGAAATCGCATACCGTCGGGCCGTGTAGCCGACCAGATCCGTCGAATACTTCGCGAAATGTGACGCAACGAGTCTGGTAGCCTTGGCCGGGTTTTTTGGCTCATGTGGTTGCTGCGCCCGCAGCTGTCGGTTGGTATATCGGCACTGCGGCCCCTGCGTTAGAATTTTGGGGGTTATTAGGCGCTTCGTGGCGGCATGAGGATGGAAGGCGCTCATTCTGGGCGCGAATTGGCTCAAACTTCCAGAGATCTACGATAAAACAGATAGATACCGTTGCAAATTCGAACCTTGTCTACGCGATTGCACGAAGCTGCATTTGCGATGTCGTGAAAGGGGCGCGCCGGTCTGGTAACGTCGGCGTTTTCAGTGTGACGCCGGGATTGCCTACTGACCGCCATCAACCCTCACCAGGGCACCTGTTGTATAAGAACTATTCGGGCTGGCCAGCATCAGCGCGGCGGTGACAATTTCTTCCGGATAGCCCGGCCGCCCCATGGCCACCGGCTGCACCTCGCGCTTTTCCGGTGTCCAGGCTTCGGCAATATCGGTCAGGAAGGGGCCGGGCGCGATCGTGTTGACCCGCACCTTGGGCGCATATTCGCGGGCCAGCGAAACCGACATGGCGTTGAGCGCCGCCTTGGCCCCGCCATAGGGCACCACCTGCGGTGCCGGCTGGAGCGAGGCGATCGAGCTGATATTGATGATGCAGCCGCCATCGGCCTGGTTCATCCGGTGCGCCACCTGGCTGGCGAGCCGGAACGGCCCCTTGAAGTTGAGGTTCAGGACCGAATCGAACAGGCTTTCGGTCATTTCGTGGCTGGGGCAAGCGGGTGACATCCCGGCATTGTTGACCAGCACGTCGATCCGTCCGAACTCGGCATAGACCGCCTCCACCAGCGCGTCGCAATCGGCCCAGCGCCCGGCGTGCATGGCAAAGGGCATCGCCCGGCGGCCCAGAGCGCGGCATTCTTCGGCCACCTTCTCGCAGTTTTCGATCTTGCGGCTGGCGATGATCACATCGGCACCGCGCTCGGCAAAGGCCTTGACCATGTGATAGCCCAGGCCGCGGCTGCCCCCGGTAACGAGCACGACCTTGCCGGTAAAATCGAACAGCGGATCCATCATCTGGCTTCTCTCCCTTGGCTCATCAGACTGCCGCGTTGTGGACCGCCATGCAACCGGGCTGGAAAATGGCATTAGGCCGGGGCAAAGACGAACTTCGTTGCTCGTCACAGGGGGCTCTGACAGGGGAACCGGCATGACCAAGTCCCTGACTCACCTCGATCGGCTTGAAGCCGAGGCGATCCACATCATGCGCGAAGTGGTGGCCGAAGCCGAACGGCCGGTGATGCTCTATTCGATCGGCAAGGATTCCGCGGTGATGCTGCATCTCGCGAAGAAGGCCTTTTACCCGGCCCCGCCGCCGTTCCCGCTGCTCCATGTCGATACCACCTGGAAGTTCCGGGACATGTATGCCCTGCGCGAAAAGGCAGCCCAGGCCGCGGGCATGGACCTGCTGGTCTGGCAAAACCCGGAGGCGCAGGAACGCGGGATCAATCCCTTCGATCACGGCCCGCTCCACACGGATATGTGGAAGACCGAAGGGCTGAAGCAGGCGCTTGATCACTACGGTTTCGATGCGGCCTTTGGCGGGGCGCGGCGCGATGAGGAAAAGAGCCGGGCCAAGGAACGAATTTTCTCGTTCCGCACGGTCAGCCACGGGTGGGACCCCAAGAACCAGCGGCCCGAGCTGTGGAACCTCTACAACGCCCGCAAGAACAAGGGCGAAAGCATCCGCGTCTTCCCGATCTCCAACTGGACCGAACTGGATATCTGGCAATATATCCAGCAAGAGGGGATCGAGATCGTCCCGCTCTATTTCGCGGCACCACGCCCCACCTATGAATGGGACGGGCAGCTGTTCATGGCCGATGATCTTGATCGGCTGGAGCAGGTGCTGGGGCGCAAGCTGCCGACCACGCAGCGTTCGATCCGTTTCCGCACCTTGGGCTGCTTCCCGTTGACCGGTGCGGTGGAAAGCGAGGCGGCCACGCTGACCGACGTGATCCGCGAAACCCTGCTTACCACCACCTCCGAACGGCAGGGCCGGGTGATCGACAAGGATGGCGGCGACGCCTCGATGGAGAAGAAGAAGCAGGAGGGGTACTTCTGATGACCCGTCCAGCCTATACTCCCGAAGCCGCTATCGCCCAGGATATCGAGGGCTATCTGGCCCGCCACCGCGACAAGGACCTGCTGCGCTTCATCACCTGCGGCTCGGTCGATGATGGCAAGTCCACGCTGATCGGGCGGCTGCTCTATGACAGCAAGATGATCTTTGACGATCAGCTCTCCGCACTCGAAGCCGATTCAAGGCGGGTCGGCACGCAGGGCCAGGAGATCGATTTCGCTCTGCTGGTTGATGGCCTGGCGGCGGAACGCGAACAGGGCATCACGATCGACGTTGCCTATCGCTTCTTCACGACCGAGCGGCGCAAGTTCATCGTCGCCGATTGCCCGGGGCACGAGCAATACACCCGCAACATGGTGACCGGGGCGAGCACGGCGGACCTCGCCGTGATCCTGATCGATGCCCGCAAGGGCGTGCTGGTCCAGACCCGCCGCCATTCATACCTGTGCCACCTGCTCGGCATCCGGCACTTCGTGCTGGCGGTGAACAAGATGGACCTGGTCGATTACGATCAGGCCCGCTTTGAAGAAATCGTGGCGGACTACGCAGCCTTCGCCAGTTCGATCGGGATGGATGGCTTTACCGCAATCCCGATTTCGGGCTTCAAGGGGGATAATGTTACCGAACGGTCGGCCAATACGCCGTGGTACGCGGGGCCGGTCCTGATCGACCATCTCGAGGCTGTCTCGCTGGAGCGGGGTGCCCAGCAGGCTGCGCCGCTGCGCCTGCCAGTGCAGTGGGTCAATCGCCCGAACCTCGATTTCCGGGGCTTTGCCGGGCAGATCGCCAGCGGAACAGTTAAGGCTGGCGATGCCGTGCGGGTGCTGCCTTCGGGCCGGACCACCACCGTGGCCCGCGTGGTCGCGGCGGGTGGCGACCTGGACCAGGCCGTGGCGGGGCAATCCGTTACACTAACCTTCGCGGATGAGATCGACTGCTCACGCGGCGATGTCATCGCCGCTGCCGATGCGCCGCCCGAAGTGGCTGACCAGTTCGAAGCGACGCTGGTCTGGAT
>JBEGJL010000068.1:0-3629 GCA_041184605.1 Pseudomonadota bacterium | reverse complement strand
CCCCCGGCCCAACCACCCATAGATGGTACCCTCGGGGCGGTTGGGCCGGGGGAGCGGGCCGGCGTTGCGCGTCAATCGCCAACGCGATTGGCAAATTTAACGCGCGAGCGCCGCTTCGCTTTCGGCCATCAGTTCGGCCATGATGTCGGCCACGGGCTCTTCCTTGCTGACCATGCCGACCGACTGGCCGGCCATCAGCGAACCGTTTTCGACATCGCCGTCGATTACCGCGCGGCGCAGCGCGCCGGCCCAATAGTGTTCGATCTGCAGCTGGGCCTCGCCCATCTCAATCTTGCCTTCGTCAAGCAGCTTGGCCACTTCGACCTGCTTGGCGGTGAATTCCTCGGTACCCTTGTTCTTCAGCGCGCGGACCGGGATCACCGGCAGGCGCGGGTCAACCTGAACCGAGGCGACCGCATCGCGCGCGTTGGCGCGGAAGAAGGCCTTCTTGAAATCGGGGTGGGCGATGGATTCGGTCGCGCAGGCGAAACGGGTGCCAAGCTGAACGCCAGAGGCCCCCATTTCCAGATAGGCGGCGATCATGTCCCCGCGGCCGATGCCGCCAGCCACAAAGACCACGTATTCCTCGGCCAGGGCGGGCAGGAATTCCTGTGCCAGCACCGAGGTAGCGACCGGACCGATATGGCCGCCGGCTTCGCTGCCCTCAATCACCAGCGCATCGGCGCCCGAGCGCAGCAGCTTCTTGGCCAGCGCCAGGGTTGGGGCAAAGACCAGCACCTTGGCACCGAATTCCTTGATCGCCTCGACCGAACCCTTGGGCGGGATCCCGCCGGCCAGGACAACGTGGCCAACCTTGTGCTTGGCGCAGACCCCGATCAGGTCAAACAGCTGCGGGTGCATGGTGATCAGGTTCACGCCAAAAGGCTTGGCCGTGAGCGCCTTGGTGGCGGTGATTTCGGCATCGAGCAGGTCGGGCGTCATTGCGCCACAGGCGATCACGCCAAAGCCGCCAGCATTGCTGATTGCCGAAACCAGGTTGCGTTCTGATACCCAGGACATGGCACCGCACAGGATCGCGTGCTCGGTTCCCAGGAATGCGCGGCCGCGCTCCATCAGCGCATGGGTCTTGTCGTACACCGGAAATGCCCCCGTAGTCGTAGCGTCGCGCGCCTATAGGCAAAGCCGTCGCCAAGCGCCAGTCTCGAACAAGTAATCGGAAAAGCGCCACACTCTGTCCAGATTTGATCGATATCATCGATTAAAGATGCCAGCCATGGTGTCCTCAGTCGCCCGGCGAGTCCCGGGCTGAACAGGAGACAGACCATGGATGCCAAGACCGGATCGATCGCGGGCGGTGGCTGCCCGTTTCACCAGCAGGACGGCGGCGTGCGCGCGCTGCTTGGCCGCCAGAATCGTGACTGGTGGCCTGATGCCCTGGCAGTCGACATCCTCTCGCCGAACGGGCCCAGCGACCCGATGGGCGATGACTTCGACTATGCCGAGGCCTTCAATGCGCTCGATTACAATGCGCTCAAGGCTGATCTGACCGCGCTGATGACCGACAGCCAGCCGTGGTGGCCGGCCGACTATGGGCATTACGGCCCGTTCTTTATCCGCATGGCCTGGCACGCGGCCGGGACCTATCGTACCGGCGATGGCCGCGGCGGCGCCAATAGCGGACAGCAGCGGTTTGCCCCGCTCAACTCCTGGCCTGACAATGGCAACCTCGACAAGGCCCGCCGCCTGTTGTGGCCGGTCAAGCAGAAGTACGGCAAGCACATCTCGTGGGCTGACCTGTTCATCCTGGCCGGCAATGTCGCGATTGAATCGATGGGCGGCCCGGTATTCGGCTTTGGCGGTGGCCGCCAGGACGTGTTCGAGCCCGAGAAGGACATCTATTGGGGTAGCGAGGACAAGTGGGTCAACGAAGGCGTCCAGACCCGGATCGACGAGGAACGCGGCCTGACCGAGCTCGACGGCCCGCTTGCTGCGATCCAGATGGGCCTGATCTACGTCAATCCGGAAGGGCCGGGCGGGAACCCCGATCCGCTCAAGTCCGCGCGTGACATCAAGGCGACCTTCGAGCGCATGGCGATGAACCATGAAGAGACCGTCGCGCTCACCGCCGGGGGTCACACCTTTGGCAAGGCGCATGGCAATGGCGATCCGTCGCTGCTTGGCCCGGCCCCGGCGGGCGGCGACATCGCCTCGCTCGGCTTCGGCTGGACCAGCAGCGCCGAACACGGCGGCATCGGCGAGCATACCGTGACCAGCGGCATCGAAGGTTCGTGGGTCAACACCCCCACCGAATGGTCGGCCAACTACTTCCGCCTGCTGCTCGACTATGACTATGAACTGGTCAGGTCGCCCGCGGGTGCGCAGCAGTGGCAGCCGATCAACCAGCGCGAGGAAGACATGGCCCCCGCTGCCTGGGACCCGAGCATCAAGGTTCCCACCATGATGACCACGGCCGACATGGCGCTGAAGATGGATCCCGAATTCCGCGTGATCTCGGAAAAGTTCCGCAACGATCACGCGGCGTTCAAGGATGCCTTTGCCCGCGCCTGGTTCAAGCTGTGCCACCGCGACATGGGACCCAAGGCGCGCTATCTTGGCCCGGAAGTCCCCGCCGAAGACCTGATCTGGCAAGACCCGGTCCCGGCCGGTACCATGCCGTCGGACGCAGACGTTCAGGCGATGAAGGCGAGGATCGCCGACAGCGGCCTGACCGTCAGCCAGCTGGTCAAGACCGCCTGGGCATCGGCCAGCACCTATCGCAAGTCAGACCATCGCGGCGGCGCCAACGGCGCGCGGATCCGTCTGGCCCCGCAGAAGGACTGGGACGTCAACGAACCGGCCGAACTGGCCAAGGTTCTCGCGAAGTTCGAGGAACTGCGCGCCGGAACCACCTTCTCGATGGCGGACACCATCGTGCTGGGCGGGGTCGTCGGCCTTGAGCAGGCGATCCAGGCGGCCGGCTTCAACGTCCCCGTGCCGTTCACCGGCGGACGCGGCGATGCGAGCGAGGAACAGACCGATGCCGAAAGCTTTGCCGTGCTTGAGCCGCAGGCCGATGCCTTCCGCAATTACCTGCCGAAAAAGCTGCGCGTGAAGACCGAGGAAATGATGCTCGATCGGGCGGCGCTGCTTGGCCTGTCGGTGCCGGAACTGACCGTCCTGATCGGGGGGCTGCGCGTGCTGGGGACCAACTATGGCCAGCGCGGGCATGGCAGCTTCACGAAGCGTCCGGGCCAGTTGACCAACGACTTTTTCGTCAACCTGCTCGACATGACCCACGCGTGGAAGGCGGTCGAAGGCAGCGACGAGGAAGAGTTTGTCGCGACCGATCGCAGCCATGGCGGCGAGACCTGGCGCGCGACGCGGGCGGACCTGGTCTTCGGTTCCAATTCGGAATTGCGCGCCGTGGCCGAAGTCTATGCCGAACGCGGCAACGAAGAGAAGTTCGTCCGCGATTTCGTCAGGGCCTGGACCAAGGTGATGAATGCAGATCGGTTTGATGTGAACAAGGGCATTCACGCCTGAGTTTTACGGTCGATTGCAGACACCCCGTCTCCGGTGATTGCCGGGGGCGGGGGTCGCTGCATTAAACGGGAGTTCATCGGGCCCACCCCACCGCTACTTGTCGCCGTGGCCTTGCTCGCCTAGGC
>JBEGJL010000067.1:0-4455 GCA_041184605.1 Pseudomonadota bacterium | reverse complement strand
TGGCCGCGGTCGCCCCGGCGATGCTCCACGAATGGAGCCAGACCCGCCGCGCGCCGCGCCATGCCAGCTGGCTGCATGAGGATCCGGCCGAACGCGGCGATACCTGACGGTGACGCTGCCGAAGCGGCAGGGATTTTCACCAGCATAAGGGTTTCAATAAGCAATTAATCGGTTAAGGGCCGCGCGTGCGTTCGCTTGTCCTGATCCCGCTTGGCCTTGCCGTCTTGACCGCCCCAGCCTTGGCGCAGCGCGCCGGGGACAATGCTGCGACCCAATCGAGTGACGCCTTCGGCCGCTCGGTTGGCAGCGAGAAGACCGGGCTTTACAACAGCGAGGACGTGCGCGGGTTCAATCCGGTCGATGCCGGGAATGTCCGGCTTGAGGGCCTGTACTTCGATCAGGTTGAGCGGATTTCGTCGCGGTTGGTTGATGGCAATGCGATCCGCGTGGGTGCCGCTGCCCTGCGTTATCCGTTCCCGGCCCCGACGGGCCTGGTCGATTACAACCTTACCCAGCCGCGCAAGGACACCAGCTACAGCATCAATGCCGAATGGGGCTCGCCCAATGCCATGGGTCCGGGCGGCTCGTTTGAATTCAAGCAGCCGCTTACCGATACCTTTGGCCTGTCCGGCGGGGTTGGCTTTCGCAATGCGACCCGCTTCGAAGGTGGGCATAGCCAGTTTCGCACCTGGGGCTTTACCGGGGCCTGGCGGCCCCGCACTGGCACCGAAGTGCTGCTGTTTTTGGGCGAGTTCATCTATCGCAGCGATGAGCAGCGGCCCTATTTCTATCCGGCAACGACAACGCCGCCGCCCAAGATCGAGCGCGGGGTTGACCTGACCCAGCCATGGGCCAGCCGCAACCAGAACCTTTGGACCAGCGGGGCGATCGTCAAGACGCCGTTGCTGGGCGCGAAGCTGGAAGCAGGGCTGTTCTATTCGGCCAAGGATCAGAGCAGCAATTATGCCGACCTGATGCGCGGCGTGAGCGCGGACGGATCGGTCGCCAGTCGGCGGATCATTGCCGAGCGCGACAACTATGACGGCTCGCTTTCGGGCGAGGTGCGGCTGGTCAAGGAATGGACCGCTGGCACGGTCAACAACCGGCTGATCGCTTCGGTCCGCGGCCGTTCGCGCAATCGCGATTTCGGTGGCGGCAGTGTGCTTGCGCTTGGCCCTTCGACCATTCTGCGTCCCGACTTGCGGAGCGAGCCGAATTGGACCCAGGGTGCCAAGAACCGCGATGAGGTGCGCCAGGTGACCGGCGGCGTTTCATGGTCGATGGTTTCACCGCAGCATTTCAGCCTTGATCTGGGCATTTCCAAAAGCCGCTATCGCAAAGCGCTGGACTTTGCCGATGCGGCGCTGGCTGACCCGGTAACGCGGGACAATCCGCTGCTGCTCAACGCGGCCGGCGCAGTAAATCTGGCAAAGGGCCTGTCGGTTTACGCGGGCTATACCCGGGGGCAGGAGGAAGCGTTGGTGGCGCCCGATATCGCCACCAACCGTTCGGAAGCGCCGCCAGCCTTGCGGACCAGTCAGGTTGAAGCGGGGGTCCGCTGGGCGCTGACGCCGCACCTGACCTTCATCACCGGGGCGTTCTCGATCAAGAAGCCTTACTACAATCTTGATCCGGCCTTGCGCTATCGCCAGCTCGGAACCTTGACCAACCGCGGGGTGGAACTGTCGCTGACCGGGCAGTTGGCCCCGGGCCTGACCGTGGTCGGCGGCTCGCTGTTCCTTGATCCGACGATTTCGGGTGAGGCAGTCGACAGCCGGCTGATCGGGCCGCGCCCGGTTGGCCAGATCCGCCGTCGTTCTGTCGCCACGCTCGATTGGCGGATGGACGCCGGGCACGGGCCGCTGTCGATCGATGCAACCATCGAAAGTCTCTCGAGCCGCATGGGCAATGCCGCCAACACGCTGGTCGCACCGGCCCGTGCGACCGTTAACCTGGGCGCGCGCTATCGCTTCAAGACGGCTGGCGGGACCTGGTTGCTACGTCCGGTGGTGCTGAATGCCTTCAACGAATACGGCTGGAACGTGAACACCTCCGGCGGGTTCACCTACACAAACCCCCGCACGGTAACACTCCAGCTGATCGCCGATTTCTAGGAATCCCTGTCGGTTATACCGATGGCATCCGCCATCGGTTTGCAACACCAGCCCGCTCCCCCGGCCCGACCACCCGCAACTAGGGTACCCTATGGGTGGTCGGGCTGGGGGAGCGGGCTGTTGTTGCTCCACGGTTAGTGGACGAAGACTATTCCCCAGGCACCTTCACCCGCAGCATTGCCGCTGCGGCCAGAACGAGTGTGACCGCTGCAAAAGCCATGGTCCAGATCGGCTGATCCGGGAAAAAGGCCTTCATGATCGATCCCATGACCGTTGCGACCAG
This sequence comes from Pseudomonadota bacterium, assembly GCA_041184605.1. Taxonomy (GTDB): domain Bacteria; phylum Pseudomonadota; class Alphaproteobacteria; order Sphingomonadales; family Sphingomonadaceae; genus Novosphingobium. The sequence goes on along the minus strand of JBEGJL010000067.1, from coordinate 2,058 downwards.
CAGCTGCGGCACGACCACGAACACGTTGAACAAGCCCATGTAGATGCCCAGCTTGGCCTGCGGCAGGCTGCTGGCCAGGATCGCGTAAGGCATGGCCAGGATCGAGGCCCAGGCGATGCCGATCCCGATCTCGCTGACGATCAGGTATTCGGGCGAGGTGAAGACAAAGAAGCTGGCAAAGCCCGCCGCGCCGGCCAACAGGCAGACGACATGGGTCTTCGCCTGCCCAATCTGGCTTGAGAGCAGCGGCAGCAGGGTCAGGGCCGCGATTGCCGCCACCCCGTTGTAAACCGAGAATAGCAGGCCCACCCAGTTGCCGCCTTCCTGATAGGCGGCGCTGGCCGGATCGCCCGAGCCAAAGAAGTTCTGCGCCACCACCGGGGTGGTGTTGATCCACATGATGAACAGAGCGGACCATGAAAAGAACTGGACCAGCGCCAGCTTCTTCATGATGTCCGGCATGCCGGAGAAGTCACCCACGATCGCCGTGAGCATGTTGGCGCTCTTGCCGGCCCGGGCCAGGCGGATCGCGATGTAGCTGAGCAAGCCGTAACCGATCAGCAGCATGGCGAGGAGGTAAACCTCCTTTTCCAGCCCCCACTGCTCGGTCGCCAGCGCCAGTAGCCCGCCACCCGCAATCCACCAGAATGGCCCGCTGCTGCTGCGCGTTGACAGGGGCTGCAAGGCCGCGGCGTCAGTCTCAGCAGCTTCGCCAAAGGCGCGCATTTCTTCGGGCGAATACTCCTTGGTAGTCAGTACCGTCCACAGCACAGCGGCGAAGAGCGCCACGCCCCCGGCCCAGAACGAATAGCGCACGGTATCCGGGATCTGGCCCAGCCCAGCGTCATTCGAAACGCCGAAATGATCAAGCAGGTAAGGGAAGATCGAGCCAACCACCGCGCCCACGCCGATAAAGGCGGTCTGCACGGCATAGCCCGCGGTATGCTGGTCCTTGCGAAGCATATCGCCGACAAAGGCGCGGAACGGCTCCATCGAGATGTTGAGGCTGGCATCGAGCACCCACAGCAGCACGGCGGCCATCAGCAGCACGTTGCTTTCCGGCATGGCCAGCAGCGACAGCGCCGCCAGCAGCGCGCCAAGCAGGAAGAAGGGGCGGCGGCGGCCAAGGCGGCCCAGCCAGGTCTTGTCAGAGAGGTGGCCGATGATCGGCTGGACAAGCAACCCGGTCAGCGGAGCTGCGACCCACAGCGCGGGCAGATCGTCAATCGACGAGCCCAGCGACTGGAAGACGCGGCTCATGTTCGCATTCTGGAGTGCGAAGCCAATCTGGATGCCGAAGAAGCCGAAGCTGATGTTGAACAGCCCGGCCCAGCTTTGCCGCGGTTTTTCGGTAGCCATGTCTCTCCCCTTTTATGCACGCAGGGCTGGCACGCCCGCTGGGCGCAGGCAATAGGCATACGAATACGTAACGGCGTTGTCAGCCGGTGGTGCTGGCCCGCACGATCAGCCGGGGCGCGAGCACGCGGTTGGCGCTGACCCGGTTCTCGATCTGCTCAGCCAGCGTTTCAACCAGCAGCTCACCTGCCGCTATCAGGTCCTGCTGCACGGTGGTCAGCGGCGGGCTGGTCAGGCTGGCGGCGGGAATATCGTCAAAGCCCATCACTGCGACATCTTCGGGCACCCTGCGTCCGGCCTCGGCCAGGGCGCGCATCGCGCCAATCGCGATCAGGTCGCTCGCGGCGAACACGGCATCAAACTCGGCCCCACGGGCCAGCAGGGCCCCGATTGCGGCGCGGCCATCGCCCTCGCTCGACAAGGCGGCGATCTGCAAATCCGGATCGGGCGCAAGCCCTGCGGCCGTCATCGCTTCGCCCAACCCGCGATAACGATCGGCAAATTCGGGGTAGTGTTCATCGGCCTGGCCGATGAAGGCGATCCGCTTGCGCCCCAGGCCCAGCAGGTGCTCCCCGGCTAACCGTCCCGCCGCCACATTGTCGGTCCCGACGGTCGAGCCGAACTTTTCGGCCTCGACTGAACCCCAGCGGACAAAGCGCGTGTCATGCTCGACCAGTTCGCTCAGGCGCTGCGTGTATAGGG
>JBEGJL010000066.1:0-2853 GCA_041184605.1 Pseudomonadota bacterium | reverse complement strand
GTGTTCTTGTAGGTCGCCGTCGCCAGGTCGATCGTATCGCCCACAGCCGGCAGCTTGCCGCCTGCCAGCTTGCGCTTGGCAGGATCGCTCCAGACTACGTTGAACACCTTTTCGTGGCTCTTGCCGGCCTTGTCGACCCAGCCCTTGACCACCTGAACGCGATCAAGGTTGGCCCCAATCGGATCCTTCAGGGCCGAGACGATGAAGCTGGGCGCACCCTTCTTGCCGCCCGACAGTTCGCCGCCCATCGGCACACCGCGCTTGTAGCCGGCCTGGACCCAGTTGCCCTTCAGGTCATCCGCCTTGAAGTCCCAACCGCCGAAGAAGCGAACGGTGATCCGCGGTCCGGTGCTGGCATATACTTCGCGCCGCTCCATCGCGTCGAAGATTGCGGCGCGGGTGTTGGCCTTGGCCCAGACCGCGGCATAGCCGCTGGCCAGGTAGTGCCAGCCAAACCGACCCTTCCGGGTACCCAGGTTCTGTTCCTGCATCACGCGCTTGGGGTTCGGCTCGTTGCCGGTGTGCTTGCCAAAGAACTGGTTATCGTCGGCGGTCGAGAGGCCGGTGTGGGTATCGGTCGAGCCGATTACGCCGAACTTATAGGGGTTCACACCCATCTGCGATTCAAGCAACAGGCCTCGCTTCAAGGCTTCGCGAACATATTCACCGGCATACATGCTCGGTGTCTTGTTCTGATTGCCCAGCAGATTGTTCATTTCCCAACCGGCCACGCCAAAGCCGGCGAATTCATCATTAGGAGAGAGGAAGGGATGAGCCTCGCTGTCGCCCTTGATCTGGGTAATTTCCACCACCGGTTCCAGCTTGGCGCGACGCTTGGCATAGGCTGCCGTCATCGGTCCGCTGCCTGGCTGAGTCAGTTCGAACATCAGGCCGTTGGACAGGTTCGAATTGTGCGGGATCGCCAACACCCGACCGCCGGTGGACTTTTCATAGGCTTCCATGAAGTTCCAGATCTCGTCCGGGGTCGCCTTGTAGGTCGGGTCAATCGGGGCAATCTTGCCAACCTTGTCGGCGCCGTCGCGGAAAATCACGTTGCGGTGCAGGTTGTTGCCGCCCTGCATCAAGGTGTATTCAAAGCCGTGGAAGGCCGTAAACTTGCCCGGCTCGTTGTACTCCTCGATGGTTTCCATATTCGATTTCCAGACTGACTTTGTCCGCTCTGCGGCGTCGGCCTGATTAAGCATAGCTGCAGGCAGATCATTGCGGCCACGAGCGTCCAGCAGTTCGGCCATGGCACGCTGCGAGCCTTCTGGGCCTTCGTGCATCATGTCGTACCAACGACGCATTCGGGGATCGGTGATCAGCATGCGAGGCGCATCATAGAGCGCCTTGGTTGCCCCCAGGCCCTCGGCGTGATCGGTAATGACCATGAAGTCGAGCGGGCGGGGCAGCTTGGCCTTCACGCCGGTCGTTGATGTCACTTCTTCACCCCGGGCAAATCGCAGCGCGTCTTCCGGAGTCAGGCGCACGCCAAAGCCGAATGCGTCGACCGAGTTGGCAGTGTGCACGTGGGTATCACCCCACAGAACCTTTTCCGGGTATTCGGTTTCCTTGACCTCAGCATCGCCCTTGCTGAAAGCGTGCTTGACCTGATCGCAGCCGGCCATCAGCCCGCTCGTGCCCAGCAGCAGCGCTGCCAGCATCATCTTCCGACGCATAATCCCCTCCGCATGCAAATTCGGTTTTGCTTTGCAATGCACCATGCCATTTCGGAGCGGTGCGTCAATCCCGGCATGCACAGGTGTGATCAGATCAGCGCAGGCCTGACGTCTCCGAACCGTGTTGATCAATGCCCAGCGCCGCGAGCAGCGGCTGCAAATGGGCTGCGTGTTGCCGCCAGCGACCGGTTGACGTCCGATAGATCGGTTGGCGAACCTGATTCACGCTGGCCGTGCGGACGGGCCGCGCGGTCTGATGAAAAGCAAGACAAGCCGGATCCCAGGGCAGGCCCAGAAAATCGAGCATCCGGCGGGCCTGTCCCTCAGTGTCGGCAATGACATCCTCGTAGGCAACCTCGAGGAAGCGAGAAGGCGGCAGGACGTTGCGCCAATGCGCCGTCAGCCTTTCATAGTCCTGGTAAAAGCGGCCCAATTCAGCCTGATTGTATGTGAATGATTGCTCGCCACCGAACAGCTTTGAATAGCAAGACAGGCAGGTGTCCACGGGATCGCGCCGGGCATGGATTATGCGTGCATCGGGCAGGATTAGGTGGATCAATCCGGCATGGATGAAATTGGCCGGCATCTTGTCCACCACGTGCGGTTTTCCGCCCGATTGTGCGGCTATCATGTCCAAATAAGCCCGCCCCATTGCCGTCAGCTTGGCCGCGTCCAATCCTGCCACCAGTCCCGGTGATCCGCCGGCGGAAGCGATGATATTGCTTAGGAACTTAACCTCTCCCGCCCCGTGGATCGCCGGGTGCGAGGCCAGGATTTGCTCGATCAGGGTGGTCCCCGAACGAGGCATGCCCAGCACGAAGATCGGCATGCCGGACTTTACGCCCGCATTAGCCAGCCTTTCGAACAACGAGCCATCAAATGCCTGGGCAACGGAGCGAAGCCAGTCCGTGGTCGCAGCACCGTCGTAGCGCATGGTCGAGCGCTTCATTGCGTTGCCCTGATCGAGGTGACGAAAAGCCGCGTCTGAATCCCCGCAGTCCAGATAGGCCTTGCCGAGTGCGAAGTGCAGGCTCATCCGGTCGGAGTGGGATTGGAGCCCCATCGGGCCCAGCAGGCTCTCCATTTGGCTGATCGTTGCATCGCCAGGAGTGAACTTCACCATGTCCGCCCGGCCATGCCAGGCCGCCGCCGAACGCGGAAATTCGCTCAGGAC
>JBEGJL010000065.1:0-2962 GCA_041184605.1 Pseudomonadota bacterium | reverse complement strand
CTGCGTGATAAGGGCGTCGTTAATTAGCGCGTCGCGGGCTGTCCCGCTGTCGCCTTTGGGGATCAATTGGGGACCACGGAAATGGCCGGCACCAAGAACCACGATTATCACATTCTCGAGCCCGATATCCTGCCGTTCCTCGGCTCGGTTTCGGCGCTGACCGCCACCAGCGGCGGCGTGCTGACGATGCATGATATGGCCGCTGGCAAGTACGTGCTGCTGGTCGGCTTCTTCGGCATCCTGTTCACCATGTTCCAGTGGTGGACCAAGGTTGTTCGGGAGGCGCATCAGGGTCACCACACGCCGGTCGTCCAGCTGCACCTGCGCTATGGCATGATCACCTTCATCGCTTCGGAAGTGATGTTCTTCGTCGGCTGGTTCTGGGCCTTCTTCGATTTCTCGCTGTTCCCCAGCGATCTGGCCGAAGTGGTTGGCGGGCAATGGCCGCCCAAGGCAATCGAAGCGGTGCTCGATCCGTTCGACCTGCCGCTGCTCAACACGCTGATCCTGCTCTGCTCGGGCACTACCGTAACCTGGGCGCACCATTCGCTGATCCACGGTGATCGCGATGGCCTGAAGAAGGGCCTGATCGCCACGATCCTGCTGGGCGCGCTGTTCACCTGCATCCAGGCTTACGAATATGCCCACGCACCGTTCGCCTTTGGCCAGAACACCTATGGTTCGGCCTTCTATATGGCGACCGGGTTCCATGGCTTCCATGTGCTGGTTGGCACGATCTTCCTGATCGTCTGTCTCAAGCGCGCCTACAACGGTGACTTCACCCCCAAGCAGCACTTCGGTTTCGAAGCGGCCGCCTGGTACTGGCACTTCGTTGACGTGGTCTGGCTGTTCCTGTTCGTCGCCATCTACGTCTGGGGCGGCTGGGGCCACCCGATCCACTGATGGTCAACGGTTCCAACCAAACCACGAAAGGGCAGCCCGGCATCCCCGCGGCTGCCCTTTTCGGTCTCTGCCCGCAATGCGGCGAGCGAACCCTGTTCGCCGGTCCGGCCAAGTTCGCCCCAAGCTGCGCCTCTTGCCGCTTGGACTATGCCCAGTTCAACGTGGGCGATGGCCCGGCGGCGTTCCTGACGATGATCGTTGGGGCGCTGGTGGTCGGTCTGGCCGTCTGGCTGGAGTTTGCGGTGCACCCGCCGTTCTGGCTTCATATCATCCTGTGGGTGCCTTTGGTCATTGGGCTTACCCTGTGGGGCCTGCGGGTCAGCAAGGCCGCCCTGCTGGCGGCCGAATACCGCCGCAAGGCGATTGAGGCGACGAGCAAGGACTTGCGCCAGCCCTGATGCGCCGCCTGCCCATCTTCTCTACCCTGCTGGTTCTGGCCGCGGTTGGCGTGATGATCGCGCTTGGCTTCTGGCAGCTTGACCGCAAGGCACAGAAGGAAGCGATGCTGGCCCGCTATGCCGTGGCCCAGACCCTGACCAAAGAAGTGCCCTGGCCCAGCAATCCCGCCCAACAGGAACTGGCCCTATTTCGCCGCACCACGCTGGATTGCAGGGCGGAAGGCAAGGATGCCCCGCTTGCCGGCTATGATCGCCAGGGTACGGTGGGTTGGGCCCATGTAGTCACCTGCGTGCTTCCTAACGGTAACCGCGCCGAGGTGGTGCTGGGTTGGGCCAAGGACCTGGCCGAGCGGCAGTGGCTTGGCGGCAAGGTTCAGGGCGTGATCGCGCCGGGGGCCGGTCATTCGGTTCGCCTGATTGCCGATCCCCCTGTGGCTGGTCTTGCCGCCAGCGCCCTGCCGGATCCAAAGACCATTCCCAACAACCACTGGTCCTATGCGGTCCAGTGGTTCCTGTTCGCCGGGGTGGCGCTGGTGATCTATGCCCTTGCCCTGCGCAAGCGCCTTGCCGCGCGGGGCGGCGAGGGCTAACGGCCCTCCGTGATGGACTATATCTCGACCCGTGGCAGCGCCCCAGCGCTGGACTTTGCCGGAGCGACGCTTGCGGGCCTCGCCAGTGATGGGGGGCTATATGTGCCTCGCCAATGGCCGCGCTTCGCGGCTGAAGAGATCGCTGCCATGGCGGGTCTGCCCTATGCCGAGTTAGCCGCGCGGGTAATGCAGCCCTTCGTTGGGGACAGTTTGACGCCCGAGCGGCTGCTGGAACTCACGACCCAGGCCTATGGCCGCTTCGCCCATGCCGCGGTCACCCCGCTCAAGCAGCTGGATGAGCAGCAATGGCTGCTTGAGCTGTTCCACGGGCCGACCCTGGCGTTCAAGGATGTCGCGCTGCAATTGCTGGGTCTGCTGTTCGAGGAATTCCTTAGCCGGGGTGGCGATCCGCTGACTATCGTTGGCGCTACTTCCGGCGATACCGGTTCGGCCGCGATTGACGCCGTTGCCGGCCGCGCCCGGGTTGAGATCTTCATGCTCCACCCCAAGGGGCGGGTGAGCGAGGTGCAGCGCCGCCAGATGACCACTGTGCTGGCCCCCAACGTCCACAACATCGCGATCGAGGGCACATTTGACGATGCCCAGGCGATGGTGAAGCGGATGTTCAATGACGCCGCGATGACCGATCGCTTTGCCATCGGCGCGGTCAACTCGATCAACTGGGCGCGGCTGATGGCGCAGGTGGTTTACTACTTCGCCGCTGGCCTCCAGCTTGGTGCGCCGCACCGCAAAGTCGCCTTCTCGGTGCCGACCGGTAACTTCGGCGATGTCTTCGCCGGTTACGTCGCGGCGCAGATGGGACTGCCGATCGAGCGGCTGATCGTGGCTACCAACGTCAACGACATCCTCCACCGCGCGCTGACCAGCGGTGACTATTCGGCCGGAACCGTTACGCCAACGGCAGCGCCGTCGATGGACATCCAGGTCTCGTCCAATTTCGAGCGCCTGCTGTTCGACCTCGGCGGCCGCGATGGCGCTGCCATGGCCGCGCAGATGCACGGCTTCGAATCGACCAAGGCGATGCAGTTGACCAATGCCCAGCGCGAAGGC
>JBEGJL010000064.1:0-2686 GCA_041184605.1 Pseudomonadota bacterium | reverse complement strand
CACCCGCCGGGCGCCCGGCGTGCCGCGCAAGACAGTCTCAAAATGCTTTTCCAGCCCGTCCTTGCCGATCTTGAACCCCGGCGTGACCAGCAGCGGGTTACGTTCCTTTTCGTAGTCCTCTGCTGACGCAGGCCCGACATAGCCGATCAGGTGCCCCACTGAAGGCCCCGTGGGATACCACCGCGAGAAGCTGCGCTGCGCCAGTACTCCTGGCAGGTCGGGTAAGCGGACAGAGATCGCCGCGAAACTGTCCCAATCAAGGCCTGCAGCCACTTCAACAGGCTGGAACCCGCGTGCCTTTTCCAGCTTGTCCCTCAGGTCCTTGATCCGCACATCACTGAGCTTGAGCAAGCGGCCCAGCTCACCAAGCGTACGATCTGCATCCACCAGCCGGTCCGGGATCAGGTCGACGCGAAAGTCAGCCCGGTTCGCGGCAATCGGCGCGCCATTGCGGTCCAGGATCGCGCCACGCCGGGGCGAAATAAGGGTCAGGTTGACCCGATTGCTTTCCGAGGCGAGTGTGTACTTCTCATTCTGCGCTAGGCTGATCCAGGCCACCCGCCCGGCCAGCAAAACGCCGACCGCAGCTTGCAGGCCGCCAATTAGCATGGCGCGCCGATCGTAAGCGTTCTTCAGGGTGCCCGTGCTGACGTGCTGGTTGGCTCCGGTCAACATCAGACCACCCGGATCTGGATGAGCCGCAAGCGATCGATCAGGCCGACGAACTGCACGGCGATGGGATAGGCCAGGATCGACAGGCCGATTTGCGGCAACATGGCGAGCAGCAGGTCTGGCTGCCGGTGCGCCCCCGCAAACCAAGCTGCCATCAGCAGGTAACCGGTGATAACGGCCGAAGCCACCAGCCAATTCTGCATGAATCCACGCCAAGGAAAGCGGGTTTCAACGTAGTCCATTCCGATCGTTGCCAGCGACCAGAGCAGCATCGCGGAGCCCAGGGGCTGTCCGCTATAAAGGTCATCGAACAGGCCAAGCGGCAGGCCGGCCCAAACGGGAAAAAGCCCCGGCCGCAGATGCAGCCAACCCAGCAAGAAAAGAAAGCCCAGCGGGGGCAGGACGGGAGCCGACGCAATGACCGGTGAAGCCGGACTGAGGCTGCCAAACATTACCAGCACCCATGGCAGCGAGAGTGCGAGCACGGGTGAGGGCGCCCGATTGATCCGCGGGCGGGTGATGTCCTTCAGTTGTTCCGGGATCGGAACCGGCATCATCTGTCTCCGACAGGTGCGGGGGGCGGCGTGGCCAACTGCTGCGCTGCGGTCCCTTCCTCCCACAGAGGCTGGACTTGCACAAATTCGGTCGTACCCGGATCGCTCAGCGCGCGGGCGATTGCTCCGTCTCGGGTAAGGCGGGTCACTACGGCTATGGCCGTTCCGGGCCAGTACAACCCGCCAGAGCCGGACGTCACAAAGGCATCGCCAATCTTCAGCGGGTTGGTGCCGAGGTTGATCAAGCGCAGCTGGATCGTGCCATCGCCGCGCCCGGTTGCGAAAGCGGGAACCCCGTCGCTGGCTCGCCGAACCGGTACGACACTCTCGGTGTCGGTGATCAGCAGAATACGGGCGGTGCGATCACCCGTCTCAAGCACGCGTCCAACCAGGCCAAGCGGCGATCGCACCGGCATCCCCACGCTGACGCCCTGGCTTCGACCGGCACTGAGCAGAGCGAAGCGTCGCGTGCTGGCTGCGGTTGATCCGATCAGCCGGGCAACGGCGATGGGCTTCGGATCGGCATCCTTGAGCTCCAACAGAGCCTTTAGGCGCCGGTTTTCATCCTTGAGCGCGGCAGCTTCTGCCAACTTTACCCGAGCCTCAGCCAGTTCCTGCTCGTTGCGGGCAACGCGCACTCCGTATGTGAAATAGCCTTGCAGCGCCGACCACAGCCCGCGTCCCTCGCTGCGGCTGACGGCGGCGGCTTCGGCCGCTGGCGCCACGACATCGGTTGCGCCGCTGCGCAAGGCTGAAAAGACACCGGCATTGCCTGTCGAAACCAGTAACACCCCGACACCCACGGCCACGCCCAGAAAGGCGATCACGTAGCCCAGAAATGTCGAGTACTGCGCCCTGCGGGAACTGCCGGGGCGCCGGTTTGACGACGGCGCCATCAGGTGCCTACTCCCCTTCAGTGGCCGCTCAGGCCGTCATCAACACGCCGCGATAGATCGGATCTTCCATCGCCCGGCCGGTGCCCAGCGCAACGCAGGACAGCGGATCTTCCGCGATCGAGACCGGCAGGCCGGTTTCTTCGCGCAGGTAATCGTCCAGCCCCTGGATCAGCGCGCCGCCGCCGGTCAGCACGATACCCTGGTCGACGATGTCGGCAGCCAGTTCGGGGGCGGTGTTTTCCAGCGCGATCCGCACGCCTTCGATGATCGCACCGATCGGTTCGGACAGGGCTTCGGCGATGTTCGCCTGGGTGATGGTGATTTCCTTGGGCACGCCGTTCACCAGATCGCGGCCCTTGATCTGGATCGTTTCGCCGATCCCGTCGGTCGGGACCATGGCGACGCCATAGTCCTTCTTGATCCGCTCAGCCGTGGCTTCACCGATCAGCAGGTTGTGGTGGCGGCGGACGTAGGAAACGATCGCTTCGTCCATCTTGTCCCCGCCAACGCGGACCGAAGTGGTATAGGCCAGACCGCGCAGCGAGAGGACGGCGACTTCGGTGG
>JBEGJL010000063.1:0-2557 GCA_041184605.1 Pseudomonadota bacterium | reverse complement strand
CGGCAAAGCAGATCACGATCGCCGCTGCCAGCGTGCGGGCGGCCGCGTCGCCGGTTTGCCACAGGGCGATGCAGATCGGGGTGAAGGTCAACAGCATGCCCGCCACCGAGATCAGCGGCCTGCCGGCATTGCGTGATGCCATTCCCCCGGCATAGCCGATTGCGTAACAGGCCATCAGCATCTGCGCGAACAGCGGAATATCGCACGCGATGGTCAGCGCTGTGAAGATGCCGACCACAGCGGTGTAGGAAAAGGCACCCAGTTCGTAGAGCAGTTCCAACCGCGAGGTATCGCGCAGCTTCAGCCGGGGCAGGCCGAAGGCCATGAGCACGCGCCACAGACCGATGACTGAAAGCAGCATGGCAACCTGCCAGATCAGGCTGTTCCCGGCATAGGCGGCGGCCACCAGGGCGGCGATGATACCATTGGCGGCCCCGGCGGTCAGCGAACCGGGATTGGCGTAAAGGTTATCGACCAGCGTCCGCCGGACGCGATCGTCCAGCGCGTTGGTTCGGAACAGTACCCGCAGCAAGGTTCGCCAGCGTCTGATTTTCCGCTCCCATGGAAACCTGTGCGGACTAACGCACATAGGTCACCGAATAGTTAATGGATCGGTTACCCTATGGCCGGGTCAGTCGTTGCCGGCTTCGATCCGGGCAGACAGAACCTTCGCCATGCGCCGATCGAGCGTCCGGCAGATGCCAAGCCAGTGCAGGTACGATTGGCGATCACCGCGGAAGAATGCCTGTTCAGCATTCTTGCGGGCAACGGACGCGGCACCCAGGCCATGTTCGGCAAAATGCTTCAGAGCCGTGCGCAGTTCGATCTGGGTGGCGGGATTGCCGTTATCATTGGCGGCGCGGCTGATGAGCCGGTCGCGGCGGGCCGGATTGACCAGGGTGGCGATTGGAGAGCGGGCAGCGGCGAAGTGGATCGTCATGACAAACCTTGGCTAAGCGCGACCGGCACCCCTAATAATCCGCCAGAGGCTAAGGGATCGTGCGGAACTATGGTTGCTAAGCCTTAACCATCGCGGCTTAACCGATGGTCCTGCGTAACCTGGCAAAAACACCAGCATTGGGCCAGCGAATCCGGTCAGTTACGTGCCAGGTTGGCCGATCCAGCGCCCGGAATTCCGGAATTCGGGGCGGATGCCGGTGTCCTGGGGCAAGCCGTCTGCCCGATAAAGTGCCTCACCGCCGCGGCCCTGCACCTCAGCGGCATAGGCCGGTGCAGGATGGATAGTGCCCGAACCTGCGCCTGCTGCGCCACCAATCTGTGCCGGATTTTGCGCGGACTTCAGGCCAGCCTCATAAGCCTTTTGCAGTGTCAGCGGATCAAGCGCCGCGTCGGGCTGCTTGTCGGCGGCGGCATTGCGCAGGTGCGGGGCGGCCACCGGTTCGCCGCCCTGATAGGCAAAGCGAAAGGCTCCGGCTTCGCCCGCCGCACCGCCAAAGCGATAGAACCGGTGTGCGCCGATCGTGATGATATGGCGCAGGCTGGGCGCCCAATAGGGTGAAACGGCGATGGTGTGATAATGCGTCGCCAGTCCGACACTGCGTTCGACAAAACCCGACAATGCCGCGCGGGCGACATTCTGGGCGCGATACCAGAACATCCGGTTGGGTGCGCGGGCCAGTGAGCCATCGCAGGTGAAGCTGAACTGGCAGCCGGTCGAGCGTTCCGAACCCTGATAGACCACGCCGCAGACTGTCTTTGGATAGCTGGGGTGGGCAACGCGGTTCAGCACCACCTGGGCCACGGCACGCTGGCCATGGTCGCTCTCGCTGCGGGCCTCATAATAGACGGCGGCGGTTAGGCATTCGAGCGCACGGTTGCGGTCGACCCCGGAATTGTCGATCCGCAGAGCTCGCGCAATTGGCCCGGCCTGCTGATCCACGAACAGTTGGCCGCCGTCAGCGTCGCTTTGGCTTTCGACCAGCGGCGGAGGGTTTTCGTCCGGCGCGAGATAGTAGAAGGCCGAACCCGGAAAGCTCTCGCCCGGTTGTTCGAACGGCTGCGGTTCAACCACTAAATCGGCGCTGCCGGCATTGCCGATCCGGAAGGCATCCCATTCCCCCGGTGCGGCAATGGCCGGGACGGCAAAGGCCGCCACCAGCACCAGCGCCCGCCGGCCCAGGTGGCGGCGGTGCAGGCGCAGCCCCAGCGTGGGCACGCGGCGGCGCTTGAAACGCGCGCCAAAATCGCGCGGCCGGGGTTCCAGGTTGGGGCTCGCTTGGGCGGTCATTCGGTTCCTGCTGGTTACGCGCCAAGCGCGTAGGCCATGGGCTATGCGCTGCGCCACCACGCCAAACGCGCCGTGCCGAAGCGGGGGACGGAGTAGGGGACTAGCGTTAAGCGGTTAAGAACTTGCCCTTGGTCACGGGCCAGCCTAGGGAAAACCCACGTCACGGGTTGTCCGGTGCCTTTGGCTGCCTAACAGCAGAGGCACCACCGCGTAAGCGGGACAAGGACTTCGGACCTAAGAGGGAAGGGGGTTCCAATCCCCCGCTGCCCCCGCAACTGTGACCGGGGAATGCCGTCCCCATCATGCCAC
>JBEGJL010000062.1:0-8577 GCA_041184605.1 Pseudomonadota bacterium | reverse complement strand
CCCAAACGGCCTTCGTCGATGATCGTCGGGCAGCGGATGGTTACGGTCTCGAACCGGTTGCCGAATCCGGCCAGGATCTTCTCGCCCTCAAGCTTGCTCACGCCATAGGGCTCGCAGGGCGCGGGCTCTTCGGCCTCGGTCACCGGATGTTCGAAGCCATGACCCCACAGGCAATTGCTGGAAAGGTAGACCAGCTTGCGCACGCCGGCATCGGCGGTGGCTTCCGCCAGTACGCGGGTGCCATGGGCATTGTGGCTCATCAATTCGGCTTCGGTGATTGATCCGTGGGCAAGCAGCGCGGCGCAGTGGAATACAGCGTCCGGGCGGCTGGCGGCATAGATCGCATCGAGCGCGGCACGGTTGCGGATATCGCCAACGACCGCGTTAAGTCGCGGGTGTTCAAGCGTCGTCGGCAAGAGGTCGATGCTGGTGACCTGATGTCCGTCTTCGAGCAGCTTGGTCACCAGCAGCGTGCCGAGGAACCCTGAGCCGCCGGTTACGAGATATTCTGCCATGTCGAGACCCTTCGGACCTTGTCTGCTACGCGGCTGCGTTGCTGGCGGTAAAGACAAAATACTTGCGAATGAAATAGTTGAGAACAAAGCTGATCACCACGGCCAGCCATTTTGACAAGCGCACGTCCGCGCCGATCCATTCGGCCAGGCTGACGATCGCGGTGGTAACGGCCAAGCCGCCCCAGGTGGTCAGCAGGAAGACCACTTTCTGCACCGTCCGGGCGCGACCTTCGCTGTGCGTGCCATCCTGGAAAACCGACCGGCTGAGCAGGATCCAGTGCGCAATGATCCCCAAGGTATAGGATATCGCGGCCGAGACACCGGCGTGGAGCGGTGTCTCAAGCAGCAGCAGAAAGCTGCCCATATCCACTGCGAGCGCACCGATGCTGGCCACGAAGTAGCGCATGAAATGGGCGTTCGACAGCTTGTCGATCAGGTCGCGCACGGATGGTCTCCCGGGCCAGCGATCAGGCAGCTTCGCGCTTGTCGGCGACACGTTGCGGGACTTGGCGGACCGAGGCGAGAGCTGCAGCCTGATCGTCTGTCAGTTCCCCGCGTGCCGGGGCGATGGCCTTGTCCGCGCCCTCGTCACCAGCTTCGTGGTACTCGGCATCCTCATTGACGCACCATGTGTCATAGACCCGTTGACCGGCCAGGATGTTTTCGACCGTCAGCATGGCGGTCATCATGGCGTGGTCCTGGTTGTTGTAGCGGTGCATGCCGTTACGGCCGACCAGGTGGAGCGTCGGCCAAGCCGCCTCGAGTTCGCGGCGCATGGCATCGACGTGGGCAGCATAGTCCTCGTCATAGACCGGGTAGGCCTTTTCCTGGCGCACCACGACCCCGCCGATGACTTGCTCCGCCGATACTAGCCCAAGCTGGGCCATCTCGCGGGTGGCGAGGGCAACCAGTTCGTCATCGGGGAGCGACCACAGCCCGTCCCCTTCGAAGCAGAAGTATTCCAGGCCGACACAGGCGACCCCGGCGTCGGGCACCATTTCCGGCGACCAGGACCGGAAGTTCTGGATGCGGCCAACCTTTACCTTGCTGTCGTGGATGTAGATCCAGTTGTCGGGGAACATGTCCTCGTCCGCACGGATCTTCAGCGCGACGGTCAGGAAGTCACGATACTTGAGCTGCTTGGCATTGAAGCTGGTGGCCGGCAGCGGGTGCAGGCGGGCAGCCAGTTCGCGCATCGGCGCAGAACTGATTGCATGGCGGGCGCGGATCGCCACGTCGCCGGCCGGGCCGGTGGCGGTCATCCGCCAGCCGCCCTCGTTATCGCTGGCCAATTGTTTCAGGCCGTGGCCCATCAGCACTTCGCCCTTGCCGGTCGCCAGGATCTTGTCGCGCGCGGCATCCCACATCATGCCCGGGCCGAGCCGGGGATAGCGGAAGGTTTCGAGCAGGGTCTTGGTCTGCATCCCGTCATTCGGGCGCTTGTTAAGGCCAAGGCTGCGCTTCAGGCCATCGACCACGGCCCCCCACAGCGACAGGCCCTTGATCCGCTGGGCGGCCCAGTCGGCGCTCATTTCATCGCAGGGCATGCCCCAGACCTTCTCGGTATAGGTCTTGAAGAAGATCGAATAGAGCTTCCAGCCGAACTGGTTGACGGTCCAATCTTCGAACGACTTGACCCGCTTGTTCGGGAAAGCCTTGGCCTTGGCGAAGCTGACCATGCACAGGGTTGAGCGGACCAGGCCAAGGTTCCACAGCGCTTCGAAGGCGCGCAGCGGGTAGGAGTAGAACTTGCCCTCGTAATAGATCCGGCTCATCCGCGGACGCTGGATGAAGTCATCTGGAAGGATCTCGTTCCACAGGTCAACCACCTGCTGGCTTTTCGAAAAGAAGCGATGGCCGCCGATGTCAAAGCGATAGCCTTCGTGTTCGACGGTGCGGCTGATCCCGCCGACGTAGGTCTGGTCCTTTTCGATGATCGCCACGCTAAGGCCCTGCTTGGTCAGCAGATAGCCGGCCGTCAGTCCGGCGGGGCCCGCCCCGATAATCGCAACGTCGACAGTGGTTTCGCGCGGCTGGTGGGTACCCGGGATATTCTGGACCGACATTTAAGCCCCCTTCGTTCTGGTGTGACCCGGATGTGAAGGAAAATGCCTAACCAGTAGTTAATACGTATAAATTGTCCGAAAGGCCCGCCGGGCTGCTGCCGGTCTTGGTAATGGTGGGGGGTGCTGGTGCGGACGGTGGGACTCGAACCCACACGAGCAAGGCTCAGGGGATTTTAAGTCCCCGGCGTCTACCATTCCGCCACGTCCGCGCGACACGACCTTTAGGGTGACCCGACACGGATATCCACCCCCGCAACAGCAACGGCCCGCTTCCCTCGCGAGAAGCGGGCCGCTTGCAGGTGCACCCGGGCAGTCCGGGCGCAGGCGTCAATCGGCGTTAAGCCGCGCGCGCATTTCCTTGCCGGGCTTGAAATAGGGCACCTTCTTGCCGGGAACAGCTACGCTTGCACCGGTGCGCGGATTGCGGCCCTGGCGAGGATCGCGCTGACGCGTCGAAAAGGCGCCAAAGCCGCGCAACTCAACCCGTCCGCCTTGCGCCAGCCGCTGTTCGATTTCTTCGAAGAAGGTGTCAACAACCTTCTCGACTTCGTCGGCGCGGAGGCCGGGATTGTCGCGAGCGAGTGCTTGGAGCAGTTCGGATCTGATCATTTCACGCCTTCCTGGGGGTTCTGTATAACCCCTTGACCATTTGATTTGTTCAATCTTTTTCGGCGCGGCGCGGCCCTCGACCCGAAGCGGACCTCGCTGCTAGGAAGCTAAATGCCAGAGTAAGGCTCTGTACGCAATTGCGGAATCGAGCAGACAAGACTCAAATTGCAAGCAAATCCGCCGCAGAGATGCCCAACCGTTCCATCCGGGCTCGGATTTCCGGCCATTCGCGCGAGAGAAATGCTTCCCGTTCAACTCGGCGAAGTCTTTCGGCAGCGCCCCGCGCGACAAACATGCCGACCCCGCGCTGAACCTCTACCAAACCATCAAGCTGGAATTGCTGATAGGCTTTGGCCACCGTCAGCGGATTGGCGCCCTGCTCTGAGGCGAGGGCCCGCACGGAGGGCAGCATCGCGCCATCGGGATAGGTACCATCAATAATTGCCGCAGCGATAAGATCCCGCAGTTTCAGGTAAACAGGTTGTGCGTGCCCGGCCATGCTGTCTCACTTGCATAATACAGCGTGGCAGGCAAGCCGATTCAGAGCGAGGCTCTTGTCTGCAATAATCCGAAAGGCGCGATTAATTTTACTTCACAGCCGCGCAAACCCGGCTAGTCTCCGCCCCCATTATGGCCCGGCCCTTGCGCGGGCCGGCCTGATATTGGGGAGCATTTCATGAAAGACATGGCCTTGTGGCAGGAGGGCGATTGGATTGCGGCAATCGCCGTCGTCGTCCTCGCCATTTTCCTGGCGATCGGCGGCAAGATCGCGGTCCAGAAGGAACCGGAATTCGCAGGCCATCCCAAGGGCCTCTACATGTTGTTTTTTGCCGAGATGTGGGAACGCTTTTCCTACTACGGCATGCGTGCATTGCTGATCTTTTACCTGACCAAGCACTGGTTGTTCAGCGATGGCAATGCGAACCTGATTTATGGTGCCTACACCAGCCTAGTCTACATTACCCCGGTGCTGGGTGGCTATCTGGCCGACCGGTACCTTGGCCAGCGCAAGGCCGTGCTGTTCGGCGGGTTGCTGTTGGCGATTGGTCACAGCCTGATGGCCGTTGAAGGTGTCCACGGCGTTACCGATCCGCTGATCAAGCAGGCTGACCCAGCGATCAACGTGTTCTGGGCGGCGCTCGCTTTCATCATTGTCGGCTCAGGCTTCCTGAAGGCCAACATCTCGGTGATGGTTGGCCAGCTTTACAAGCTGACCGATGTCCGCCGCGATGGTGCCTACACCGTGTTCTACATGGGCATCAACGTCGGCGCTGCACTCGGCACGATCCTGGTTGGCTACCTCGGCGAAACGATTGGCTGGGGTTATGGCTTCGGCCTGGCTGGCATCGGGATGCTGTTGGGCCTGATCGTCTTTGTGCTTGGCAAGGGCGTGCTGCATGGTGCGGGGGAAGCTCCAGCTCCGCTTGCCAAGTCGCGCGAATGGACGCTTTATGGCATTGGCATCGCCGCGGTCGCAGTTTGCTGGGCACTGGTCCAGTACCAGTCCGTGATCCAGAACCTGCTAGTGATTTCGGGTCTCGGCCTGCTTGGCTATGTCCTCTATGAAACCTTCAAGCTGGACAAGGAACCGCGCGAGCGGATGTTCGCGATCCTGTTCCTGATCTCGCTCAATCCCCTGTTCTGGGGGTTGTTTGAGCAGGCAGGCGGTTCGATGAGCCTGTTTACCGATCGCTATGTTGATCGTGGCGGCACTCCGGCCTCGCTGTTCCAGTCGATCAACCCGATCTATATCATTGTCCTTGCCCCGTTGTTTGCCGGGCTGTGGCAATGGCTGGGCAGGCGCGGCAAGGAGCCTTCCGCCCCGGCCAAGTTCGGCCTGGCGCTGGCGCAGATGGGCCTTGCCAACCTGGTGCTGGTCTGGGGCGCCGAGGCATATGGTCTCGCGGCGATGACGCCGGTGATCTTTGTGTTCCTTTACTACCTGCTGGCCACAACGGGTGAGCTCTGCCTCTCGCCGGTTGGTCTCTCGGCCATGAACCGCCTGGCGCCCAGCTATCTTGCCTCGCTGATCATGGGCGCCTGGTTCTACATGACTGCAGTGGGCAATTTCGTCGCTGGCAAGATCGGGGAAGCGACCGGCGGTCACGGCGGCGAAATGAGCAAGGAAAAGCTGCTCGAGATCTACCAGATGTTCGGCTGGATCTCGATCGGCGCGGCTGTCGTTGTCCTGCTGCTCTCGCGACTGGTCAAGGGCTGGATGCACCTCGATACCTTGGAGGACCGCAAGTAATGCGCGCTCAGAAATTGCTGGCCGCGGCCACAGCGCTGGCCCTTCTGGCCAGCCCCGGCCTGGCCGAAAAGAAGAAGAAGGAAGACTCGCTCTCCCCCGCGGCTAAGGCCGCGCGGGAGTTCAATAAGAACCCCTTCCCTTCGACCTACAAGCCGTACCCGAGTGAGCCTACTGCTCTGGTCGGAGCGACGGTTTTTGACGGCGCTGGCGGGCGGATCGAAAACGGCACTGTCTTGCTGGCTGATGGCAAGGTTGTTGCCGTTGGCGGCGCCGACATGCCGATCCCCGCCAACTTCCGCCGCGTCGATGCATCTGGCAAGTTCGTGACCCCCGGGATCATCGACATCCACTCGCACCTCGGGGACTATCCCAGCCCCAGCGTCCAAGCCCTGTCCGATGGCAACGAGGCGACCGCGCCGACCACCCCCGAAGTTTGGGCCGAGCATTCGATCTGGCCGCAAGACCCGGGCTTCAGCCGTGCGCTGGCCAATGGCGGAATCACCTCGTTGCAGATCCTTCCCGGCTCGGCCAACCTGATGGGTGGCCGTTCGGTGGTGATCAAGAATGTCTATTCCCGCACGATCCAGGGGATGAAGTTTCCGGGGGCTCCCTATGGCCTGAAGATGGCCTGTGGTGAGAACCCCAAGCGCGTCTATGGTTCGAAGGGCCGCATGCCCTCGACCCGGATGGGCAACATCGCGGTCAACCGCATGACCTGGATGAAGGCGCAGGAATACCGTGCCCGTCGCAACGCCGGGAAGCTTGAGACTCGAGACCTTGCGATGGAAACCCTGGCAGGCGTGCTGGACGGCGAGATCCTGGTCCAGAACCACTGCTATCGCGCTGACGAAATGGCGCTGGTGCTCGATATGGCCAAGGAATTCGGCTACAAGGTCAGCGCCTTCCACCACGCTACCGAAGCCTACAAGATCGGTGACCTGTTAAAGGCGGCTGGCACCTGTTCGGCGATCTGGGCCGACTGGTGGGGCTTCAAGATGGAAAGCTATGACGCAATTCCGGAAAACGCCGGGATCCTGCAAAAGACCGGGGCCTGCGTGGTGATCCACTCGGATGACGAAAACGGCATCCAGCGTCTCAACCAGGAGGCCGCCAAGGCACAAGGCGATGCCCGCCGCGCCGGCATTGACATTTCCGATGCAGAAGTGATCCGCTGGCTGACGCTCAACCCCGCCACGGCGATGGGGATCAGCCAGCAGACTGGCAGCCTTGCGCCCGGCAAGATGGCCGATGTGGTGCTGTGGAATGGCAATCCGCTTTCGGTCTACTCGCGGCCCGACAAGGTCTGGATCGACGGTGCCCTGCTGTTCGATGCGGCCGATCCCAAGCGACGCCCGGTCAGCGATTTCGAGCTGGGGCAGGTTGGTGAAGGAGACGTGAAATGAGCCCGCGCCAGATGCTGCTGGGCGCAGCCGCGCTGCTCGCCCTTTCCGCTCCTGCCCTTGCCGAGGACGTGGCCATCACCAATGCGACGGTCGTGATCGGTGATGGTTCCGCCCCGATCCCGAACGGCACGGTCGTCTTGCGTGGGGGCAAGGTGCTCGCCGCCGGTGCTGGCGTGGCCGTGCCTGCCGGGGCCCGAACGATCGACGCGTCGGGCAAATGGGTCACGCCGGGACTGGTCGTGGCCGTGACCGATATTGGCCTGTTCGATGTCGAAGGCGTTGATGAATCCAACGATGAAGGTGCCGACAAGTCGCCATTTAGCGCTGCACTTGATCTCTCGCCTGCGATCAACCCGCTGGCTCAGCATATTGCCGTCAGCCGTGCTGGTGGGGTGACCCGCGCCGCGGTTGCGCCGCTGCGCACGGGATCGATCTTTGGCGGGCAGGGTGCAATTATCGACCTTGCAAGCGACGGCCAGCCGATTACCCAGGCGCGCGCTTTCCAGTTCGTCCAGCTGGGCGAGAATGGGGCGCGGACAGCGGGGGGAAGCCGTGCTGCGGTACACGCGGTGTTGCGCAATGCCTTTATGGAAGCGCGCGAGCTGGCCCGGCGGGGCGGTGGCCAAGGTGCCGATCCGCGCTTGCAGGATGCGGCACCGGAACGCCCGGGCGATGCTTTGCTCAATCGCTTCGATGCCGCCGCGCTGGTGCCGGTGGTGACCGGGCGGCAGCCGCTCTACGTCCGCGCCGAACGCGCCGCCGACATCCGCATGGCGCTGGCGCTGAAAGCCGATTTTCCGGCGCTCAAGCTGGTGATCGTTGGCGCGACCGAGGGCTGGATGGTTGCAAAGGAACTCGCCGCCGCAGGCGTGCCGGTACTCGCCACGCCGCTTAACGACCTGCCAGCCAATTTTGAGCAGCTTGGCGCAACGCAGTCCAACGTTGGCCGGATGGCAGTGGCGGGCGTCAAGGTCGGTCTTGGCGCCTTCGGCGATCAGCCGCGTTATGCCCCGCAATATGCCGGCAACATGGTTGCGTTGACCAAGGTGCCAGGCGCTACCGGGCTTGACTGGGGTCGTGCGTTTGCGGCGATCAGCTCAGTCCCGGCGTCGATCCTGGGCATGGGAGACAAGTTCGGCAGCCTCAAGCCCGGCCTCGCCGGGGACGTGGTGATCTGGGATGGCGATCCGCTAGAGAATTCATCGGGCGTGGTCCGGGTGATGATCGATGGGGTTGAGCAGTCGCTGGTCAACCACCAGACCAAGCTGCGCGATCGCTACAAGGTACCGACCGAGGGCGCGCTGCCCAAGGCCTATGAGTGGTAGGGAGCATCTGCCACACTGACTAGACGAGGGGGAGAGTGATGGAGCAAGGATTTGCCAATCTGGTCGCCGCGGCGGTG
Source organism: Pseudomonadota bacterium (assembly GCA_041184605.1). Lineage (GTDB taxonomy): Bacteria > Pseudomonadota > Alphaproteobacteria > Sphingomonadales > Sphingomonadaceae > Novosphingobium. Next base: position 331 of record JBEGJL010000062.1, on the reverse strand, counting down.
GCCTTTGTCGGAACGCACTTCGCACTCTCCCACCCGTTGCGGGCGCCGGTGGTTAAAGCGATCGGGGCGATCGGCTTCCAGATTGTCTATTCGCTGGTCGCCTTTGCCACATTCGGCTGGATGGTTCTGGCCTACCGCGCGCTGGGCCCGCAAATCGGCCTATGGGACGGAACTCAAGCTCCTCTCTGGGTGCTCTCTAGCCTGTTGACGCTGGTCGCGGCGGTGCTGTTCGTCGGCAGCCTGCTGGGCAATCCAGCCCTGCCGGACCCACGCGCGGTCAGCCTAGCGGATAAGCCGGTCCACGGCGTATTTCACGTCACCCGCCATCCGA
>JBEGJL010000061.1:0-5467 GCA_041184605.1 Pseudomonadota bacterium | reverse complement strand
AACGCAGCGAAAGCGAGCATCTGGACCTGCGCGTGTTTGTGGGTCGCCGCTCGGCCTCGATCGGGTCCAGCGACCTCTCGGACGATGCGCTGCGCGAGCTGGCTGGCCGCGCGGTCGACATGGCGCGGGCTGCGCCGGAAGACCAATATGCCGGGCTGGCGCCCGAAGAACTGCTGCACCGCGCGCCGCTGGCGGACCTCGACCTGGAGGACAGCGCCGAACCCAGCCCGCAGGACCTGCTGGCCCGCGCCCTGGCCGCCGAGGACGCAGCCCGTGCGGTTAGCGGCGTGACCAACAGCGAGGGCGGCTCGGCCAGCCTGGCCAAACGAGTCATGGCGCTGGTCACCAGCCACGGTTTTGCCGGGGCCTATGGCGGCACCAGCCACGGGATCAGCGCCGTGGTGATCGCCGGTGAAGGCGATGGCATGCAGCGCGACTATGGCTGGCGGACGGCCCGACACCTGGCGGACCTGCCCGCCCCGGAAGCGATCGGCCAGCTGGCGGGGAACCGGGCCGTGGCGCGGCTCAAGCCCGGACGGCTCAAGAGCGGGCCAATGCCGGTGGTGTTCGATCCCCGCGTCGGGGGTTCGCTGATCGGCCACCTGACAGGTGCGATGTCGGGCAATGCGATTGCCCGCCGGGCCAGTTTCCTGCTCGACCGCGATGGCGCGCAACTGTTCAAGGCCGGGATCACGATTGTCGACGATCCGCTGCGTCAGCGTGGTCTGTCATCCCGCCCATTTGACGGCGAAGGCCTGCCGGTTGCGCGGCGTGAGCTGGTTACGGACGGCCGGCTGACCGGCTGGCTGATGGACAGCGCGGCGGCGCGCCAACTGGGCGGCACGCCAACCGGCCACGCCGTGCGCGGCGCTGGCGGATCACCGGGTGTTGGGACGAGCAACCTCCACCTTGCCGCTGGCAGCCTTAACCCCGAAGAGCTGATGGCGGACATTGCCGACGGCGTTTACGTGACCGAGCTGATCGGCCACGGCGTTAACGGCGTGACCGGCGATTACAGCCGCGGGGCATCGGGCTTCCGGATCGTCAATGGCAAGATCGATGGACCCGTGGCCGAGTTCACCGTGGCCGGGAACCTGATCGACATGTTCGCCGCGCTGACCCCGGCCGATGATCTGGAATGGCACCGCGGGATCAACGTACCGACGATCCGGGTGGACGGGTTGACCATCGCCGGGGATTGACGGCGCGGCTGGGGCGGCCATTCTGCGCTGATGCTGATCCGCCCCGCCCGCCCGGACGACTGCGCCGAGATTGCCGCAATCTATGCGCATCATGTGCTGCACGGCACGGCCAGCTATGAAACCGAACCGCCCGACGCGGCCGAGATTTCCCGGCGGATGGAGCGTGTCCTTGGTGCCGGGTGGCCGTGGCTCATCGCCGAGGCACTCGACGGGCATATGCTGGGCTATGCCTATGCCACCCAGTTCCGCGACCGGGCGGCCTATCGCTTCGTCTGCGAGGACAGCATCTATATCCGCGACACCGCGCGCGGCCAGGGCGTGGGGACCGCATTGCTGGGCGCTCTGATCGAGGTGTGCACCAAGCTGGGCTTTCGTCAAATGATCGCCGTGATCGGCGGGGCGGAGCCGGCGTCAGAAGCCTTGCACGCACGGCTGGGGTTCGCACTCACCGGTCGCCTGGGCAGCATTGGGCGGAAGCAGGGGCGCTGGCTTGATACGCTGTACATGCAGCGCGCGCTCGGCCCCGGCAGCAGCGAACCGCCCGCTTTCGAACCGAGTTGACGACGATCAATTCAGGGCTTGGCAAGCGGCGCTAATGGGGGCTTAATCGGACGATTAAGAACATCGAGAGGAGAGTCGCCTGTGACCGGACAAGCCGCGGCCATCAAAGCAAGCCAGGATGCCAACCATGTCGACGTGCTGATCGTCGGCGCCGGGATTTCCGGGATCGGTTCGGCCTATCACCTGCAGGAACAGAGCCCCGGCAAGTCCTATGTCATCCTGGAGATGAAGGAGAGCTTCGGCGGCACCTGGGAAACGCACAAGTACCCGGGCGTCCGTTCCGACAGTGACCTTTACACCTTTGGCTATCGCTTCAAGCCGTGGATCGGCGCGCCGATCGCCTCGGCCGAGGAAATCCTGAAGTACATGGGCGAGGTGATCGAGGAAAACGGGATCGCCCCGCATATCCGCTATGGCCATCGCATCACCCGCGCGGCGTGGGACAGCCAGGCCAACCTTTGGACCATCGATGCCGTGCGCGCCAGCGACGGGGCAAAGGTCAGCTTCACCGCCAATTTCCTCTGGATGTGCCAGGGCTATTACGATCACGAAAAGCCCTACATGCCCGATTGGCCCGGGATGGACCGCTACAAGGGCCAGTTGATCCACGCCCAGCTGTGGGATCCGAAGATCGATTATACCGGCAAGAAGGTGCTGGTGATCGGTTCGGGCGCCACGGCCGCGACGGTGATCCCGGCCTTCGCCGAAAAGGCCGCCCACGTTTCAATGCTGCAACGTTCGCCGACCTATTTCTTCTGCTCGGAAAACAAGAACGAGCTGGCCGACAAGCTGCGCGCAGCCAAGATCGACGAGCCGACCATCCACCGCGTGGTCCGCGCCCAGATCATGCACGACCAGAATGCCATGACCCAGCGCTGCATCGAAGAGCCGGACGTGGTGTTTGAGGAACTGAAGACGCTGGTCCGCGCCTTTACCGGCAAGGAGGACTTCGAGTTCGAACCGCACTTCACGCCCAAGTACCGCCCGTGGCAGCAGCGGCTGGCCTTCTGCCCCGAAGGTGACATTTTCCGCGCTGCAGTATCCGGCCAACTGACCATCTATACCGACGAGATCGAGACCTTCACCGAAACCGGTGTGCGCACCAAGGGCGGTGACGAGATCGAGGCGGACATCATTGTCGCCGCGACCGGGTTCAACCTGCTGATGATGGGCGGCATCCCCTTCTTCGTCGATGATCAGCCGGTCGATTGGCACGAAACGGTCAATTACCGCGGCATGATGTTCACTGGCGTGCCCAACATGGTCTGGGTCATGGGCTATTTCCGCGCCAGCTGGACCCTGCGCGTCGACATGTTGGGCGATTTCGTTTGCCGGCTGCTTAACCACATGGATGCGCGCGGCGCCAAGCGGGTCGACGTCGCCTTGCGCGATGAAGACCACAACATGCCGCTGGATGACTGGATCGAGGGTGAGAACTTCAACCCCGGCTATCTGATGCGCGGCCTGAAGCTGATGCCCAAGCGCGGCGACAAGCCGGAGTGGCGCCACAACCAGGATTACTGGCGCGAAAAGGATGAGATCCCGTTTATCGACCTGGAAGGCAGCGAATTCGTCTATGACGGGGTGCGCGCCGGGAAGCGGGTAACCGAAGCGGCCTGAGGCCCGTTTACAGCCGCGCCGCTTTGCGCCAGACCCGTTGCCATGAGCAACGCATCGATCTGGTGGGGCGGCGCGCGCCCCAACCTGCAACCAATGACCGCGCTGGGCGAGAATGCCCTGCCCGGCCATATCGGCATCGAATTCGTCGATTGCGGCGATGACTGGATCCGCGCGCGAATGCCGGTGGACGAGCGCACCCAGCAGCCGTTCAAGCGGCTCCATGGTGGAGCCTCGGTCGCGCTGGCCGAGACGATCGGTTCGGTCGCCGCGAGTTATTGCGTTGATCGCGAAAAGTTCGTCGCCGTGGGCATGGAGATCAACGCCAACCACATCCGCCCGGCCTATTCCGGCTGGGTCTATGCCACGGCCCGGCCCGAAGCCTTGGGCCGGACCACCCAGGTCTGGACAATCCGGATCGAGGATGAGGCCGACAAGCTGATCTGCATCTCGCGCTTCACCGTCGCGGTGATCCCAGTGGAGCGCAAGTGACAGGCTCGGTCGCCGTTATCGGGGCCGGCGATCATAACGGCGCGGCCATCGCCCGGCGCTTTGCCAGCGAAGGCTTCCTGGTTCACGCCGGACGCCGCAATGGTGACAAGCTGAGCGCGCTGCTATGCGGCGCTATCACCGGCCGCAGTCTGGACGCGCGCGAAAGCGAGGACGTAACCGCCTTTCTGGCCGAGGCAGAAGCCCGCGCGCCGCTGGACCTGGTAGTGTTCAACGTCGGCGCCAACGTGAATTTCCCACTGATCGAAACCACCGATCGGGTCTTCCGCAAGGTCTGGGAAATGGCCTGCTACGCCGGGTTCGTCTCGGTGCGCGAGGCGGCAAAGCTGATGCTGCCGCGTGGGCAAGGCAAGATCTTCGTAACCGGCGCGACCGCCGGCCTGCGCGGCAATCCCGGCTATGCCGCCTTCGCCGCAGCCAAGGCAGGCTTGCGCGCCATGGCCCAATCGGCCGCGCGCGAACTGTGGCCACAGGGCCTTCACGTCGCCCACCTGGTGATCGATGCCGGGGTCGATACCGAATGGGTCCGCGCCCGCGTGATCGAGCGGATCGGGGCAGAGGCGCTGGCCGCCCAGCCCGACCTGCTGATGCCGCCCGAAGCCGTGGCAGAGGCCTATTGGGCGCTCTATACCCAGCCAAAATCGGCCTGGACCTTTGAACAGGAAATCCGGCCCTATGGGGAGAAGTGGTAATGCCGCGCGAAATCGAGTTCCTGTTTGACTTTGGCGGTCCCAATTCGTGGTTCGTCCACCGCGCGATTCCCGCGATCGAGGCCAAAGGCAAGGTCAAGTTCCGCTATGTCCCGGTTCTGCTGGGCGGGATCTTTCGGGCGACCGGCAACAAGCCGCCGCTGATGACCTATGGCCATGTTGCCCAAAAGGTTGCCTATGACCGGCTGGAGATGGAGCGGTTCATGACCACACACGGGATCAGCGGCTTCCAGTTCAACCCGCACTTCCCGGTCAACACGCTGCTGGCGATGCGCGGCGCGATTGCGGCCGAGCAGCTGGGCTGCGGCGCAGCCTATCGCGAGGCGATGTACGTGGCGCTGTGGCAGGAAGGGCAGAAGCTGGATGAACCGGATGTCTGGGCCCGCGTGCTGAACCAGGCGGGCCTGGATACCGCAGCCTTGACCGCACTGGTTGCCGACGAGGCGATCAAGGCCGAGCTTGTCGCCAATACCGAAAGCGCGGTTGCCCGCGGCGCATTCGGCGTGCCGACCTTCTTCCTGGGGGACGAGATGTGGTTCGGCAAGGATCGCCTGCGTGACGTGGTCGAGGCCGCCGGCGGCTGAACCTTGCCAAGCAGCACGGGCCCATGCAAGGTTCCTTAATTGACCGGTTAAGACCCGGCAAAGCGGAGAGCCTGAGATGAGCGAATTCCCACTGCCCTATAACTCGACCGACCTGCACGGACGCGTTGCACTGGTTACCGGCGCCTCTTCGGGCCTGGGCGCGCGCTTTGCCGAAGTGCTCGCCAGCCAGGGGGCTGCAGTTGTCCTCGCCGCCCGCCGCAAGGACCGGCTTGAGGCCCTGGCTGACAAGATCCGCGCCGCCGGCGGCCGAGCCATGGCCGTG
>JBEGJL010000060.1:0-2799 GCA_041184605.1 Pseudomonadota bacterium | reverse complement strand
GAAGGGGGCTCGCCTTGCTTTATACCGCCTATGAAATGCAGCGTTCGTGGCTCAATGCCGCCAGCACCATGGCTTCGGTTGGGGCGGAACTGCTGTCAAATCCGGCGCTGCCCTTTGGCTACAGCGGCCTTGGCCCGGTCATGGCCTCGGCGCTGGAAGTCTTCGCTCATGCCTCAGCACCCTATGGCAAGCCGGCCTTTGATATTGAGACGGTGACGGTCGACGGCGCAGCCTATCCGGTGACCGAGGCGATCGTGATGCATCGCCCGTTCGGCAACCTGCTGCGCTTTACCCATCCCGGCCTGCCAAAAGACGCGCCGCGCCTGCTGATCGTTGCGCCGATGAGCGGCCACTTTGCGACCCTGCTGCGCGGCACGGTGGCCCGCATGATCGAGCGGTGCGAGGTTTACATCACCGACTGGGCCGATGCGAAGATGGTCCCGCTCGAAGACGGGCGCTTCGATCTGGATGACTACATCGACTATGTGGTGGGCTATCTGGAGCATATCGGCGCTGGCGCGCATATGCTGGCAGTTTGCCAGCCCTCGGTCCCGGCACTGGCCGCAACGGCGCTGATGAACGCGCAGAAGCATCCCTGCCGCCCGCTCAGCCTGACGATGATGGGCGGACCGGTCGACACGCGCGAGGCGCCGACCTCGGTCAACGATCTCGCCATGCAGCGTCCGATCGAATGGTTCCGCAACACCGTGATCGCCACGGTGCCCTTGCAGTATCCGGGCGCGGGCCGGCGGGTTTACCCGGGCTTCCTGCAACTGGCCGGCTTCATGTCCATGAACCTGGGCAACCACATGCTGAGCCACTACCACATGTTCAAGCACCTGGTGGCGGGCGACGGCGACAGCGCCGAGGCCACCAAGGCGTTCTATGACGAGTACCGTTCGGTCTGCGACATGGATGCCGACTATTACCTGCAAACGGTCGAAGAGGTGTTCCAGTGCCAGTCGCTCGCCAAGGGCGAATTCATGCATCGCGGCACCCGGATCGACCTGGGTGCCATCCGCGATACGGCGCTGCTGGCCGTTGAAGGGGAGCGCGACGATATTTCAGGCATCGGCCAGACCAAGGCCGCGCTCAAGCTGGCGACGGGCCTGGCCGAAAGCCGTAAGAAGTACCTGCTGGCGCCCGAAGTGGGCCACTATGGCATCTTCAACGGCAGCAAATGGCGCGAATTCATCGCCCCGGTGCTGGAAGACTGGATCAGGCGCCATGACAAGGCAAAGCTGAAAGCCGTCGCCTGACCGAATCCAGTGGCCCGTATCCCGGTCAGCCGGCGCGGCGATCCAGTTCAGGATCGAGCGTCTGGCCGGGATCAAGCTGCACGCCAAAGCTGTTCAGCATCATCGAAACCTGGGTGTACTGACCGACAGTCATCACCAGGTCCATCTTCTGCTTGTCGGTCATGAACGACAGGTCCGACCAGCTGGCATCCGAGACGTGGAAATCGCGCGTCAGGTCATCGGTCGCGCGCAACATGGCGCGATCGGCCGCGCTCCACGAAGGATCGTCCGGCCCGGCCTTGATCGCCGCGATTTCGGCCTCGGTCAGACCGGAATCCAGCCCGATGCGGGTGTGCTGGGTGAACTCGTAACCCGAACCGCAGTTAAATCCGGTGCGCAGGATTACCAGTTCGCGATCGCGGTCCGAAAGGCTGTTGCGGCGCGAGAGGATATAACCGCCCCAGGCGAGGAAAGCAGTCATCGCCTTGGGGGCATGGACCAGCGTGCGGAAAATGTTGAGCACGGTCCCTTCGGACTTGGTCACATCCCGTGCGATGCCGGTAAAGACTGCCAGCGCCTCGCGCTGCTCGTCGTCAATCTTGGCGAGATCGACCGGAGCAATGCGAGGCGCCGACAAACGCATCAGAAGACCTCGAACAGGCCGGCGGCACCCTGGCCGCCACCGATGCACATGGTCACCACGGCATACTTGGCACCGCGGCGCTTGCCTTCGATCAGCGCGTGGCCGGTGCAGCGTGCGCCGGTCATGCCGAAGGGGTGGCCGATCGAGATCGAGCCGCCGTTGACGTTGAGCAGTTCGTCAGGAATGCCCAGCTTGTCGCGGCAGTAGAGGACCTGGACGGCGAAGGCTTCGTTCAGTTCCCACAGGCCGATATCGTCCATCTTCAGGCCAAAGCGCTGGAGCAGCTTGGGAATGGCGAATACCGGGCCGATGCCCATTTCATCGGGCTCGGTCCCAGCCACCGCCATGCCGACATAGCGACCCAAAGGCGTCAGGCCCTTCTTGGCGGCCACCGCTTCTTCCATCAACACGCTGGCGGACGACCCATCTGACAACTGGCTGGCATTGCCAGCGGTGATGTGCATATCCGGGCCGAGAACCGGCTTCAGGGATTTCAGACCCTCCAGCGTCGTATCGGCGCGGTTGCCTTCATCCTTTGCCAGGGTGACTTCCTTGTGCGAAACCTCACCCGTTTCCTTGTTGGTAACGGCCATGGTAGCGGTGCAGGCGACGATTTCATCATCAAACTTGCCCGCGGCTTGGGCGGCGGCTGTGCGCTGCTGCGATTGCAGGCCATATTCATCCTGCCGGTCACGGCTGATCTTGTAGCGCGCGGCCACAACTTCGGCCGTTTGCAACATGGGCATATAGATGTCCTTGTGCATCTTCAGCAGCTCAGGGTCGGGCGCCACGCGCATTTCGGGCGTCTGGACAAGGCTAATCGATTCAACACCACCACCGACGCAGATATCCATGTTGTCGACGATGATCTGCTTGGCCGCCGTCGCAATCGCCATCAGGCCGGAAGAACATTGGCGG
>JBEGJL010000059.1:0-3171 GCA_041184605.1 Pseudomonadota bacterium | reverse complement strand
CCGCTCTGCCTCATCAGCGGCAAGTCCACCCCAGGCGGCCAGCGTGTGCATCTTGGCGCGGATTACCGCCTCATCAACGGGACGCTCCGGATCGCCGCGCGTATCGATCAGTTCCAAGCCGTTCACCCGCGCTCCAAAGTGGGCCGGGTATCGCGCGGTGATGGCCTTGTCTTCGGCCACCGTAACCTGTGCCCGCAGGTCGGCCAGCGCGGCAATTGCCTCAGGGGTAAAGTCCTCTGGTTTGGCATCTCGTCCGCTGGCGATCACGGCTACGGCGTGTTGCAAGCTGAACTTGGCATCAACTTCGGTCACCGGGGTCGGCCGATCGCAAAAGGCGATGGCATCGGCATAGGTCTCGACCCGAAACGGCGCGGTGAGTTCTCCCCGCGCGCGCAGTTCAAGCGCGCAGTCAATCACCGGATGGGCATGGCGGCAGGCCGCCCAGGGCTTAAAGCTGACTTCGTGGATGCGCCAGCCCTCGCGCAGTTCCAGCGGCCTGGGTGCAGCGCAGGTTGCTGCGTAAAGGCCCTGTGGCCCGTCGAGGACAGAGACCGTGCCGGTAAGCCCGCGAGAGGCCATATAGGCGGCGAAGTAACCGTTGTTGCCAGCCATGGCGACGTGCCACTGCTTGGTCATCCCGCTCTCATGCCGCATCTGCCAGAGCCCGCCGGTGGTCGAACCGGCATTGCTGAGGGCAGCAACCAACTGGTCTTCGTTCAGGCCCAGCACCGAACCAGCGGCAGCCGCTGCGCCAAAGGGGCCGGCCGTGGCGGTATTGTGATAATGCGCATAATGTTGCGCATCAAAACTGGCGCCAATCGCGATCATCGCCTGATAGCCCCGCACCGCAGCGTCCAGCACGGCGTCGAGATCGGCATCGACATCGGCGGCGGCCTCGAGGGCGGCAGCCCATATCACCGGACCCGGATGAAGCAGGGCGGCGCGATGGACATCGTCCATCTCCAGCACCCCGCCCAGCCAGGCAGCACGGCGTGCACCACCCAGTTCTGCCCGATACAGTACCTTGGCCACTTGCGTCTGCCGCGCGCCCGCGACACAGGCCAGCCAGTCCAGCAAGTGCAGCCGCGCACGCGCCCTATCGCTTTCCGCGACGGGCCGCGCTAGTGTCCGGACAAGTTGGACCAAGAGGGGATCGCTCATCGCCACCCCCGATGGCCAAATGGGAGCAAGGATTGAACGCCGGCATGACTGTTACGCGTGAGCGCGAAGGACCCCGCTATCTGCAAGTTGCGGGAGAACTGCGCGCCGAAATCCTGTCTGGCAAGTTCGCGGCGCGCGATCAGTTTCCGACTGAAAGCGACCTGTGCCAGCGTTATGGCGTATCGCGGTTTACGGTCCGCGAGGCGCTCCGGCGGCTCCAGAACGAGGGTCTGATTGCCCGCAAGCGCGGCTCGGGCACAGTCGTGCAGCCGGCGGCGGCACGCGGCGGCACGCTGCACCAGCCGCTCTCCAACGTCGGCGAAATCCTGCAATACGCGCGCGATACGCATGTAACGTATGAAGCGCGCGGTCGCGGTGACCTGCCGCGCGAGATTGCCGAACAGATTGGCGAAGAAACCGGCGGCGCCTGGACCTGCTTCCGCGGTGTCCGCAGCCAGCAGATTGACGGTCAGCCGATCGCGGCGACCGATGCCTATTTTCATGAACGGGTCGATGCTGCAGTTGAGCGGCTCGATCTGGGCGCTGGCACCCTGTTCAGCCAGGTTGAAAAGCTGGCCGGGGTCAGCATCGGCAAGGTTACCCAGGATATCCAGGCGGTTGCCGCCAATGCCGACATCGCCAAGGCACTTGACCTGAAGCGCGGCAGCCCGGTGCTGCGGATCACCCGCTGCTACCTTGATCTGAAGGGGCGCATCTTCGAAATTTCGGTCAGCCACCATCCTGGTGACCGCTTCGCCTACTCGATGCATATCGACGTCGACGGCTGACACGGTTACCCCTCGCCCAATTCCGGCACGGTGCCCGGCACCCATGGGGGTTCATTGGCAAACCTAATCGGCGGCGCGATGTGGTGCCGTCCGTCCGCCTCGACCAGCAGGCCGCGCTGCGCCACGTGGGGTTCATCCAGCGCTTCTCGGAAATCGAGCACCGGGGCGAAGGCGACATCCTTGTCACCGAACCAGGCAACCCATTCATCGCGAGTTTTTGTGGCAAAGGTTTCGCGCAGGAAGGCAATCAGCGGGGCTTGCGCCGGGCCGGCTTCCTGTTCCGCCAGGGCAATCAGGTCTGGCCGGTCAAGCGCGTTGAGCAGGTTCGTGGCAAACTTGATCTCACGCCCGCCCAGCACGATGTGCCGACCGTCGCTGGTACGATAAACCTGATAAAATCCGGCCCCGCCGAGTGACCGCTGCTCACTCGATTTTGGCGAAGGTCCGCCAGCAATGGCGCTGCCCGCGGTATGCGCGCACCACGGCAGAAGGCTGTCGAACATGGCAACGTCGATATAATCGCCCTGTCCGGTCTTGTCCCGCCCGACCAGCGCCATCAGCACGGCCGATAGCGCCGTCAACCCGGCCGCAAGGTCAGCCGACGGCGCGCCCGGGACAACGGGCGTGCCATCAGGTCCGTCGTTGACGCTGAGAAACCCGGCCAGCGCCTGCACGGCCATGTCGTGCGCCGGATGATGGGCAAGCTCTCCCTCCTGCCCAAAGGCGGAGATCGAGCAATAGACGATCCGCGGATTGAGCGCACGGACCGCCGGGTAGTCAAACCCCAGCCGCCTCATAACACCGGGTCGGAAGCCCTCCACAAAGACGTCGGCATCGGCGATCAGGGCGCGGAGTGCGGCCTTGCCATCCTCGCTTTTTAGGTCGAGCACCCGGCTTTCCTTGCCGCGGTTCAGGTTGCTGAACCAGACGGACTCGCCATTCTCGAACGGGGCCTGGCTGCGCACAGGTTCCCCCCCGCGCGGCTCGATCTTGATCACCCGCGCACCCTGATCGGCCATCATCACGGTCATGGCCGGACCCGGCAGGAATTGCGTCAGATCGACAACTGTAATGCCACTAAGCTTGCCCATCGCCCCCTCGGTCAGACTATTCCGGCGGAGCGTAGCCGGGCGAAGTCATCCTCGCCATAGCCAAGCTCGGCCAGGATGTCGGCAGAGTCTGCTCCAAGGAGCGGCCCGGCCCGGTTTGGCAGCCGCTGACC
>JBEGJL010000058.1:0-8107 GCA_041184605.1 Pseudomonadota bacterium | reverse complement strand
GGGCGGGTGACTGCCAAAGGGGCGGTGCGATGACATGCGGCCATCCTGTCGCACCTCAACGATTTCGCCCGGTTCAATCTCGCGCACAAATTGCGCGCCAACCACATCGAGGGCGACCGTTTCGCTGGCGAAGACTGTGGCATCGCCAATCTTGCCCATCACCAGCGGGCGAATGCCCAGCGGATCGCGGCAGGCGATCATCCGCTTCGGCGTCTGGCAGATCAGCGAATAGGCGCCTTCGACCATCCGCAGCGCATCGACAAAGCGATCGAGCAGGGTAGGATAGCGGCTGGTCGCGATCAGGTGGATGATCACCTCGGTGTCGGACGTCGACTGGAAGATCGCGCCCTTGTCGACCAGTTCCTGCTTCAGCCGCATGGCATTGGAAATATTGCCATTGTGCGCAATCGAAAAGCCGCCGCGCGCCAGGTCAGCATGCAGCGGCTGGACATTGCGCAGGCCCTGACCACCCGTGGTGGAATAGCGCACGTGGCCCGATGCCATATGGCCCGGTAGCTCGTTGATGATCGTCTGGTCGGCAAAGACCTGGGCAACGTGGCCCAGCCCGCGGCGGGCGAAGAATTCCTTGCCGTCCCAGCTAACGATCCCGCAGGCTTCCTGCCCGCGGTGTTGCAGGGCGTGCAGGCCCAGCGCCGTGATCGCCGCGGCCTCGGGGCTGCCGATCACGCCGAAGATGCCGCATTCCTCGCGCAGCTTGTCGCCGTCGCTGTCCAGGAACGGGTGAGTTAGGTTCATGATGGAATCGCCTGCCTGTGCGCTCGCGTTTCGCCAGCGCCTTTGGCCGCTCTCGCCCGCCAAGGCAAGCCCAAGGCAGCTAAGGGTTCGTATCCGTCCCCAGAGGCGGTCCAAAGGCCGGGTTGCGGGCAGGGTGGGGGAGGCCCACTTCGCGATGCTCGGGGCAGGAAGGATTTACCATGAACTATATGTCCAGCCACATCGACCACGACGAAGGCGAGACCAAGCTGTTCGTGCCTGACGACGTGCAGGATGCGCTGCGCACCCTGCTGCGCTGGGTGGGTGAGGATCCCGCCCGCGAAGGCCTGCTCGACACCCCAGCGCGCGTTGCCCGCGCCTGGCGCGAATACTGCCAGGGGAACGAGGAAGACCCTGCGCTGCACCTCTCGCGCACGTTTGAGGAAGTGGGCGGTTACGATGAGGTGGTGCTGCTGAAGGACATCCCCTTCCAGTCGCACTGCGAACATCACATGGCGCCGATCACCGGCAAGACCTCGATCGCCTATTTGCCCAACAATCGCGTGGTTGGCATTTCCAAGCTGGCGCGCGTGCTCCACGGATATGCCCGCCGCCTGCAGATCCAGGAACGGCTGACCGCCGAAGTGGCCGAATGCATCTGGCATCATCTCCAGCCGCAGGGCGTGGCCGTGGTGATCGAGGCGCAGCACGGTTGCATGACCGGGCGGGGTGTGCGCACCCCGGGCGTGGGCATGGTCACCAGTCGCATGCTCGGCTGCTTCCTGGATGACGAGCGCAGCCGCAAGGAAGTGCTCAGCCTGATGGGCTATTGAGCCAGGCGGTCATCTTCGGGGCAAGCGGCGGGATCGGCGCGGCGCTGGCCGCTGCCGTAGTCGCCAGCGGGCGTTATCAGCGAGTCTGGGCCGGCTCGCGCGGTGGAACATTAGCGCCGACCGGAGCAACACCCTTTGCTTTCGACCTGACTGACGAGGCGAGTATCGCCGCCGCGGCGCAACGGATAGGCGGCGATGTATCGCTGGCCTTCGTTGCAACAGGGGTCCTGTCCGATGGCCCGGATTTCCAGCCTGAGAAGACCTACAAGGCGCAGGACCCGGCCGCCTATGCCCGCGCCTTTGCGATCAACACCACTGGCCCGGCGCTGATCGGCAAGCACTTCCTGCCCTTGTTGCCCCGGCGCGAACGGGCGATGTTCGCTGCCCTGTCTGCGCGGGTCGGTTCGATCAGCGACAATCGACTCGGCGGCTGGCACGCCTATCGCGCCAGCAAGGCCGCGCTCAACATGATCCTGCGCAACTTCGCGATCGAACTGGGCCGCACCCATCCGCAGGCCGTGGTCGCCGCACTCCATCCCGGCACCGTTGCTACCGACCTGTCCGCCCCCTTCACCGGCATGCGCGAAGGGCAGCGCCTGTTCATGCCGGATGAGGCGGCTGGCTACTTGCTGGAGGTGATCGACGGGCTGAACCCGGAAGACAGCGGACAGGCCTTTGCCTGGGATGGTCAGCCTATCCCGTTCTGATCAGACATCGGGATGGGGCAGGCTGGTTATCGAAACGTCTTTCATGCGGCCTTTCTCAAATCGGATCACGATATTGAAATACTTACCGTATGCCGACTTCAAGAAGTCATCTGCCTCAAGGTAGACGGTCCCATAATCGTCCATCCAAGTCCGAAACTTGCGGCGTAGCAATCGCTCAAGCTGCCTTTTTGCAACGGCGGGACTTGCCGTCGAATCTATCCATGGCGGTACAAACTTGGAAGGCAGTTCGATTGTTTTGTCAGCTACCTTGCGATCAACAAATACATACCAGATGCCATCGTCCAGCAGGACTGAGCAGGATAAGGGATCCTTCCTGTCAGTGCAGTCCTGACGCTTGCGCACTCCCGATGGAAGCTTGTCGACAACCTGGCCAAGCTTCAGTCTGCCCACGTCTATGGCATCCACTGTCAGCGCGGCAGTTTGCTTGGCAGCAGCTGGCGATGTGATTGCCAGTACGCCGACAAATAGCAGCCGCTTCATGGCTTGGTTCTTGGAAGCAGTTTGAGTGGATTACCGGTTGGATAGTGCAGCATCGCGCCAACTCCATGAGACTGAGTGTGAACATAGAGCGAACAATAATGATTTTCAATAACTTGATCGCCATTGCCCTTTCCCCCCGATCGCCCTAAGTCCTGCTTGTCCGCGTTCCCCCCACTCGAGGCGATCCTTGCTGCTTTCTCCCTTCGAAAAGGTGCTGGTGAAGCGCTACCTCCTGCCGGGGCGGAGCGAGGCGTTTATTGCGCTGGTGGCGGGGATCAGCCTGGTTGCCGTTGCCCTGGGCGTGGCCGCGCTGGTCATCGTGATGAGCGTGATGAACGGCTTCCGGGCGGAACTGTTTGACAAGATCGTCGGCCTTAACGGCCATGCCATCGTCCAGGCCTATGGCGGGCGGATCGAGAATTGGCAGGGCGTTTTGCAGGATGTGCGCAAGACGCCAGGGGTTACCCGTGCCTCCCCGCTGATCGAACAGCCGCAGATGGGCAGCTTCAACGGCCGGGTCGATCTGGTCTTTGCCCGCGGCAACACGGCTGAGGATATCCAGCGGCTGAAGCCCAAGCTGGTCGCCGGTTCGCTCGATCCGCTGAAGCCGGGCGCGGGCGAGATGGCGATCGGTTCGCAGCTCGCCTCCAACCTGGGCATCCGGGTGGGGGATACGCTGACGATCATCAATCCGCAGGGCCGCTCCACCCCGTTCGGCACCGTCCCGCGCGAGATTGCCTATCATGTTGCCGCGATCTTCGAGATCGGGGTGTTCGATTTTGACGAGCGGTTTGTCGTCATGCCGATCGAGGATGCGCAGACGCTGCTGCTGGCCGGGGATTCGATCGGAATGATAGAGGTGCAGGTCACCGATCCTGATGCCGTGACAGAAATCCTCAAACCCGTTGCCCAGCGGTGGCGGGGCAGGCGGTGGTGACTGACTGGCGGACCATGAACGCCAGCCTGTTTGAGGCGCTGGCGGTGGAGCGCGTCGCGATGTTCGTGGTGCTATCGATCATCGTGCTGGTCGCGGTGTTCAACATCCTCTCCTCGCTGATCATGCTGGTCCGCGCCAAGACGCGTGACATCGCGATCCTGCGGACCATGGGGGCAGGGCGGAAAAGCCTGCTCAAGGTCTTCGTCACGGTCGGCTTCGTGGTCGGCGCGCTGGGCACTGTCGCGGGGCTGATCCTGGGCGCGGCCTTCCTGTTCTTCCGCCAGCCGATTGTCCGCCTGATCGAAGTGCTGACCGGGCAGAACCTGTGGGATCCCAAGATCCGCTTCCTGACCGAGCTGCCCGCGCGCGCTGATCCGGTAGAGATCACGCTGATTGTGATCATGGCCCTGCTGTTCAGCTTCCTTGCCACGCTCTACCCGGCCTTCAAGGCGGCGAGCACCGATCCGGTACAGGTGCTGCGCTATGAGTGAGGCTGTCGTCCAGACCACCGGCCTGACCCGCAGCTTTGAGCAGGGCGGGGTGCGGATTGACGTGCTCCGCGGGATCGACCTGGCGATCCAGGCGGGTGAGATTGTCGCGCTGCTGGGCCCTTCTGGTTCGGGCAAATCGACCCTCCTGCAAGCCGTCGGCCTGCTCGAAGGCGGCTTTGGCGGGTCGCTGCGGATCGCAGGGGTGGAAGCCGCCGCCTTATCGGCTGACGACCGGACCGATTTGCGGCGTGACCGGATCGGGTTCGTCTATCAGTTCCATCACCTGCTGCCCGATTTCACCGCGCAGGAGAATGTTGTCCTGCCGCAACTGGTGGCTGGGACCAGCGAGGTCGATGCTGCCGCCCGCGCCGTTGAATTGCTCACCGCGCTGGGCCTTGGCGCACGGCTGGATCACCGGCCCAGCCAGCTTTCAGGCGGAGAGCAACAGCGCGTTGCCGTGGCTCGCGCCCTGGCCAATCGCCCCGCGCTGGTTCTGGCCGATGAGCCGACCGGCAACCTGGATGAAGCGACCTCTGACCGCGTGTTCGAGGAGTTCCTTGAACTGGTCCGCGGCCAGAACAGCGCCGCATTGGTTGCCACGCATAACGAGCGGTTGGCCGCCCGGATGGACCGGGTGCTGCGATTGCACGACGGGCGGGTCGACTAGGCCTTTCAGTCAGTTGACGGTGGCGGTGAAGCCCCTAGTCTTCCTGTCAAACAGCTCGGGGAGACAGACTATGAAGACCATCGCCGATTTCAAGGCCAAGCTGCCCGGCGGGGGCGAGCTCAACCTGGCTGACAAGGCGGGCAAGGTCCTGCTGATCGTCAATACCGCCAGCAAGTGCGGCTTCACCCCGCAGTACGAAGGGCTGGAGGCGCTCTACAAGAAGTATGCGGATGACGGGTTTGAAGTGATCGCCTTCCCCTGCAACCAGTTCGGCGCGCAGGAACCCGGCAATGCCGAGGAAATCGTCAATTTCTGCAGCCTGAAATACGATGTGACCTTTCCGCTGATGGCCAAGATCGATGTCAACGGCGACAATGCCGATCCGCTCTACGACTGGCTGAAGAGCGAGGCACCCGGGCTGATGGGGACCAAGTCGGTCAAATGGAACTTCACCAAGTTCCTGATCGACCGCGATGGCAAGGTCGTCCGCCGCTATGCGCCGACCGACAAGCCCGAGGCGCTGGAAAAGGATATCAAGGCGCTGCTTTGATTGCGCATTGGGGGCCGGGTTCGGCATTCTGGGTAAAGCGCGCCACACCCCCTTCCGAATCGCTGCCGCACGCCGCATCTAACCAGCATGGCCTTTGAACGTTTCGTCCCGCTGCGCGTCTTTTCGAGCTTTACCATGCTCGACGGGACGATCGATCCCAAGGTGGCGGCGAAACTGGCCAAGGATCGGGCCTTTCCGGCCATCGCCATCACCGATCGCAACGGACTTTACGGCGCGATGTTGTTTGCCGGGGCCTGCAAGGATGCCGGTATCCAGCCGCTTATCGGCACCTTCCTGGCGGTCGCGCGCGAAGAGCCCGCTGGCGGCAAGGATCCGGTGATCGATTGGCTCGGCCTGATTGCCCAGAACGAAACCGGCTGGAACAACCTGTGCCACCTCGTCAGCCGGGCCCACCTGGGCCGCCCGATCGAGTTTGAACCGCATGTCACCATGGCCGATCTCGATGGCCATACTGACGGCCTGATCGCGCTGACCGGCGCGGGGGAGGGCGCGCTGGTCCGCCTGCTCGCCGCGGGCAAGGGCGAAGCGGCGGTAGACCTTTGCGCCCGGCTGGAAGGCCTGTTTCCGGGGCGGCTCTATCTCGAGGTCGCCCGGCGCAACGATCCGACCGAGGAAGCCGCCGAGGACGCGTTGATCGAGCTGGCCTATGCCCGCCACCTGCCGTTGGTGGCGACCAATCCGACAAATTTCGCCGATCCCGGCGACCATGCCGCGCACGATGCGATGCTCTGCATTGCCAATTCGACCCACGTCGATGCGGCTGATCGGCCGCGTAGCCCCCGCGAATCCTGGCTCAAGTCCGGGCCGATGATGCGCGAACTGTTCGCCGATCTGCCCGAAGCCCTGGCAAACACCCTGGTCATTGCCCAGCGTTGCGCCTTCGCTCCGCCCAAGCGCAAGCCGCTGCTGCCCAGCCTGGCAGGTGACAAGGAAGGCGAGGCGCGGATGCTGATCGAGCATGCCCGGGCTGGTCTCGCCCGCCGTTTGCAGCCCTATTACCCCAACGCCGCTCAGGCTGAGCTTGTCGAAGCCCTCGGCGCCGAAGAAGCCGCCCGCGCAGAGGCCTTCGACAGGCTCAGGCCGAGCGGGGTGGGTGAGGAATTCCTCGAATACGCCCAGCGGCTCGATTTCGAAACCGACGTGATCAACCGGATGGGCTTTGCCGGCTACTTCCTGATCGTCGCCGACTTCATCCAGTGGGCGAAGGCCAACGACATTCCGGTTGGCCCGGGCCGTGGTTCGGGCGCCGGCTCGGTGGTGGCCTGGGCGCTGACCATTACCGATCTTGATCCGCTAAAGTTGGGCCTGCTGTTCGAACGCTTCCTCAACCCGGAACGCGTTTCGATGCCGGACTTCGATATCGACTTCTGCGAAACCCGTCGCGGCGAGGTGATCCGCTATGTCCAGGCGAAGTACGGCGCCGATCACGTCGCCCAGATCATCACCTTTGGTAAGCTGAAGGCTCGCGCCGTCCTGCGTGACTGCGGCCGCATCCTGCAAATGAGCTATGGCCAGGTGGACCGCCTGTGCAAGATGGTGCCCAACCATCCGACCGACCCGTGGAGCCTGCCGCGCGCGCTCAATGGCGTGGCCGAGCTGAAGCGCGAATACGATAACGATCCCGAAGTGAAGCGGCTTATCGATCTGGCTGTGCAGCTGGAGGGGCAGCCGCGCAACAGTTCCACGCACGCGGCCGGTGTCGTCATCGGGGATCGCCCACTGGATCAGCTGGTCCCGCTCTACCGCGATCCGCGCTCTGACATGCCGGTGACCCAGTTTGACATGAAATATGTCGAGGATACCGGCCTGATCAAGTTCGACTTCCTTGGCCTGAAGACGCTGTCAGTGCTCAAGAAGGCGATCGAACTGCTCAAGAAGCGCGAGATCACGATCGATCTCGAAGCCCTGCCGTGGGACAATGCCGAGGTTTATGAGCTGCTCCAACGTGGTGATACGGTTGGCGTGTTCCAGCTGGAATCCGAAGGGATGCGCCGCACGCTGGCGGCGGTGAAGCCCACCAATTTCGGCGACATCATCGCGCTCGTCTCGCTCTATCGCCCGGGCCCGATGGACAACATTCCGCTGTTCGGCCGCCGCAAGAACGGCAGCGAAAGCATCGAATACCCGCATCCTAAGCTGGAAGGGATCCTGTCCGAGACTTACGGGATCTTCGTTTACCAGGAACAGGTCATGCAGGCGGCGCAGATCCTGGCGGGCTATTCGCTGGGCGATGCAGACTTGCTGCGCCGCGCGATGGGCAAAAAGGTCCAGGCGGAAATGGATGCCCAGCGCTCCCGCTTCGTTTCGGGCTGCAAGGAACATTCCGATATTGAGCCGGGCAAGGCCAATGAACTGTTTGACTTGATCGACAAGTTCGCTGGCTATGGCTTCAACAAGAGCCACGCTGCCGCTTACGCCCTGCTGGCCTATCAGACCGCCTGGCTGAAGACCCATTACCCGCACGAGTTCTATGCCGCCTCGATGTGCTTTGACATGCACCAGTCGGAAAAGCTGGCGATCTTTGTCGATGACATGCGCCGCAACGGCATCGCGCTGGCCGGGCCGGACATCAACCGGTCAGAGGCGGAATTCACCGTTGAGCGCACCGACGAAGGCCACGCCGTCCGTTATGCCCTGGCCGGCATCCGCAACGTCGGTGAAAAGGCGATGGATGCGATCGTCGCAG
>JBEGJL010000057.1:0-4632 GCA_041184605.1 Pseudomonadota bacterium | reverse complement strand
ATTCGATGTGGTGCGAGCGGCCATCATCCGCATTCGGGCTACGGGCCACCAGACGACGGTTCTCCAGCACCTTGCAGGCGCGGTTGACCGCCACCTTGTCCATCCGGGTAGCGCCCACCAGGCTGCGCTGCGTCTGTGCTCCTGCGTCACCCAGCACGGCCATGACCCGCCATTCTGGGATCTTCAATCCGAACCGGGCGCGATATTCGCTGGCGATCATGTCACTTACCGCATTGGTGGTGACCGACATCAGGTAGGGCAGAAAATCTGCGAGGCGAGAACTTTGCTGGACCATCGACTCGGTTACTAGTGCAACCGGTTTGACCCGCCAAGCACCGTTACGCGGGTTTCACCGCTTCGGGCGAAGCGGCTGCGATTGCCGGGATCGCCCGCAATGCCTCATCGATCCGGACCAAACGCGGCAAGGCATCTAATGGCACCCCGAAACGCCGCGAACTGAACATCTGTGGCACAAGGCAGACGTCGATCAGATTGGGCTCTGTACCGCCAAACAGACCGTGCTCAGGCGCATCGGCCTCAAGCGCGGCCAGACCATCGCCCAGCCAGCGATGGAGCCAGCGAGCGATGCCGTCGGCATCGACACCCAGGTCATCGCGCAGGAAGTTCTGGACCCGCAGGTTTTGCAGGGGATGGACTTCGGAAATGATGGTCATTGCCCGGCCCAGCACATGGGCCCGCGCCATCGGATCGGCTGGCAACAGGCGCGGCTGTGGCCAGCGAGCATCGAGATAGTCGATGATCGCCAGCGACTGCGTAATGGCTTCACCATCCACTTCCAGCACGGGCACCAGCCCAAGCGGGTTGCGCGCAAGGTGCGCTTCCCCGCCCTGCTCACCGGTAGCCAGATCGACCTGCTGCGATGTCCAGGAAAGGCCCTTTAGGTTCATCGCGATCCGCACCCGATAGGCCGCGGAAGACCGCCAATAGTCAAAGAGGACCAGTTCGCTCATGATAGAACCCTTCCTGCAACAGCCCCAAGCCTGGCAACCAATCCCGGATCGCGCACTGCTTTGGCAGTCATGATCGCATGGTCCAAGGTCCGGTCAATCGGGTTTGGCGCCCGATCCTGCGGCAAGTTGGCAAGGAAGCGCCGGAGAACCTTCCCAGCCAGGGCAACATTGGCGTGCATTACTGCCAATACGTCGGCAGCTTCGACACCGGCCTCACTTATCCGCCAGGCATCATAATCCGTGATCATGCCGAGTAGCGCATAAGGCAGTTCCGCCTCGCGAGCGAGGCGAGCTTCGGGCATGCCGGTCATTCCGATCACATCCCCGCCCCACTTGCGATAAAGCAGGCTTTCGGCGCGGGTGGAGAACTGCGGACCTTCGATGGCGACGTAGGTTCCGCCGCGATGAACAACAGCGCCTTCCGTTTCCACTGCATCGGCCAGAGCCGCGGACAGATGCGGGCAGACGGGATCGGCCAGGCTGACATGGGCCACCAAACCCGTCTCGAAGAAGCTCGACCGGCGGCTGACGGTGCGGTCAATGAATTGATCAACGGCGACCATCTGGCCGGGTGCCATGTCAGCACGCAACGAGCCGATGGCGGAAAGCGCAACGATGTCGGTTACCCCGCAACGCTTCAGGACATCGATATTGGCGCGATAATTGACTGAGGCAGGCGGAATGGCGTGCCCAGGGCCATGACGCGGCAGGAACGTCACGCGCACGCCTTCCAGGATGCCGGTGGTCACCGCGGCGGAGGGTTCGCCAAATGGGCTTTCGACAGGAATCTCCTGCGCGTTCTCAAGCCCGACGCCGCCCGCCAGGCCCGATCCGCCGATCACGCCGATATGCCACTTGCCCATCCCGGACCTCCGCTCATTTATGCGCGAGGATGCCCGCCATGATGAAGTCGATGCAATGTTCGCGGTAGCGATCGCGCAGTTCCTCGGTCAGCGCCTCGGTATCGTAGCAATGCTTGAGCACGAGACGCGAAGAGAAGAACCGGTCGCAGGCACCAGTGGTGGTGAAATAGAACAGCTGCGGATCGACCTTGCGAAAGACACCCTGCTTGACGCCGTCCTTGATCAGCCGGTCATAGGCCTGGCTAAGCGGGCTGAGGTATGAATCGGCGATGCGATGCGCCTCGTCAGGATCGCTCTCGCGCACCAGCCGCATCAGCAGGCGGTTGAGGTAAGGCGTCTTGTAATAGGTATCGACCACTGCGCCGATATGCCGACGCAGGCGTACCTCCGGGCTCATGTCCTTGGCCATCAGCGCATCAACCGCATGGACGATGTCCTGCATGTCGCGATCCAGCAGGGCCTTCATCAGCCCGGCCTTGTTGCCGAAGTAATACTTCACCAGCGCCGAATTAAGGCCTGACCGCAGTGACAGTTCCGACAGCGAAATGTCGACGATGTCGCCTTCGCGCATGATCGTCGAGGCAGTGTGCAGCAGCAGCTCACGTGCACCTTCGGGCGCATCGGCTTGTTCAGGCACTGGCGACTGGCTCATGCGAAGGGCGGCTCCTCTCCCCACCAAGGATAGAAATCGGGCATATCGCTCGAAACCCGTAGCGGAAAGGCGGGGGGGCGCTTTTCAAGGAAGCTTTGCACACCTTCCTTCGCATCGGCGCCCTTCGACAGGCGGTAGATCGCCCGGCTATCGACCTTGTGCGCATCCATCGGATGCGCGCCCGAAGGAACCCGCCACAGCATCGCGCGGGTCATGGCGACCGACACGGCAGAAGTGTTGTCGGCGATCTCACGCGCGATCCCACGGGCCGCATCGATCAGTTCACCCGGGGCGTGGACCGAGCGGACCAATCCGGCCTTGTGCGCTTCTTCCGCTCCAAAAATGCGGCCAGTCATGCACCATTCAAGCGCCTGATTGACGCCCACAATCTTGGGCAGGAACCAGC
This sequence comes from Pseudomonadota bacterium, assembly GCA_041184605.1. Taxonomy (GTDB): domain Bacteria; phylum Pseudomonadota; class Alphaproteobacteria; order Sphingomonadales; family Sphingomonadaceae; genus Novosphingobium. Next base: position 1,740 of record JBEGJL010000057.1, on the reverse strand, counting down.
TCGAACAGGCCTCGGGCACGATTCCGCGCCGCGCAAAGACAAAGCCATAGCGGGCGTTGTCGCTGGCCAGGCGAATGTCCATCGGCAGCTGCATGGTAACACCCACGCCCACCGCAGCGCCATTGCAGGCCGAAATCAGCGGCTTCTTCGATTGGAACAGGCGCAGGGTCAGCAAGCCGCCGCCATCGCGCACGCGTGGGTCAGACAGGTCCTCGACCGGGGCCGCATCGGCAAAGACTGCCCGGCCATCTTCCGGCGTAAGGTCAGCGCCGGCGCAAAATGCGCGCTCGCCCGCCCCGGTAAAAATAACCGCCCGGACGCTGTCGTCAGCATCGGTGCGATCCATGGCATCGATGATTTCGTTCATCATCGTGCCGGTGAAGGCGTTCATCTTCTCTGGCCGGTTGAGCGTCAGGGTCGCGATCCCCTCGGCAATGTGAAGGTCGATCTGCGAATAGCCCATGTCTCTCTCCCGGGGAGGGTGCGGCCGGACGCCAACTGATGGCGTCCGGCCAGGTTCCTTTGCTTAACGCGGCGTCATACGGATGCCGCCGTCGAGGCGGACGTCCTCACCGTTGAAATAGCCATTCTCGATCATGCACATGGCAAGATTGGCGTATTCCGCCGGGTTGCCCAGGCGCTTGGGGTTAAGCACCGAGGCGCCCAGCGCATCGCGCACGTTCTGCGGCGCACCGGCGAGCAGCGGGGTATCGAAGATGCCCGGCAGGATCGTGTTGACGCGGATCTTCTCGCTGGCGAGGTCGCGAGCGATCGGCAGGGTCATGCCAACCACGCCGCCCTTCGAGGCTGAATAGGCGGCCTGGCCCATCTGACCGTCTTCAGCGGCAACCGAAGCGGTGTTGACGATCGCGCCGCGATCACCGTCTTCCTGCGGCTCCAGCGTCATCATGCCGGCGGCCGACTTGGCGATGCAGCGGAAGGTGCCGACCAGGTTGATCTGGACGATCCAGTTGAAGGCATCGAGCGGGAAGTGCTTGATCGAGCCATCTTCCTTGCTGCGGCTGGCGGTCTTGATCGCGTTGCCGGTACCGGCGCAGTTGACCAGGATCCGCTCCTGCCCGTGGGCTTCGCGGGCCTTGGCGAAGGCCGCATCGACCGACGCATCGTCGGTCACATTGCATTCGCAGAACACGCCGCCGATTTCGGCAGCCATGGCCTTGCCCTTTTCTTCCTGCAGGTCGAAAATCGCGACCTTGACGCCCTTGGCGGCCAGCGCGCGGGCGGTAGCGGCACCAAGGCCCGAAGCGCCACCGGTAACAACGGCGGCAACAGTGTTGTCGAGTTTCATGTCAGTTAGCTCCCTTGAACCTTAAACCATTTCAACGATGGTGACGTTGGCGACACCGCCGCCTTCGCACATCGTCTGCAAACCATACTTGCCGCCCCGCGCCTTAAGCGCATGAAGCAGGGTCGACATCAGCTTGGTGCCCGAAGCGCCCAGCGGGTGGCCCAGCGCGATCGCGCCGCCGTTGACGTTCAGCTTTTCCGGATCGGCCCCGGTGTGCTTGAGCCAGGCCATCGGCACCGAAGCGAAGGCTTCGTTGACCTCATACAGGTCAATGTCACCGATCTTGAGGCCAGCCTTGGCCAGCGCCTTGTCGGTGGCGAACAGCGGCTCTTCCAGCATGATCACCGGATCGCCGGCTGTCACGGTTAGCGTGTGCACGCGGGCCAGCGGGGTCAGGTTGTAACGCTTCAGCGCCTCTTCCGAGACAACCA
>JBEGJL010000056.1:0-3823 GCA_041184605.1 Pseudomonadota bacterium | reverse complement strand
GCAGCGCCTATGCCATAAGCATCCGCTTTGACCGCCGCGCCGGCACGTGCCTGTCCGGACAGGCGATCAAGCGCCCGCCAGTTGTCAGCGAGCGCTTGACGATCAATCGACAGACGAAGCGAGGCCGGTGGCAGTTCAGGCCGCATCATCTGCAAATTCGCGCGGCTTTCCATCCGGCAGACCCCACCAGGCGACCACCAGCGCCATCAGCACAACGCCCCAGGTATACCACAGCCCGGAATAGGGATCGCCCGTCCGCGCCACGATGAAGCTGGCGATGAACGGCAAGAAGCCGCCAAAATAACCGGTGCCGATATGATAGGGAATCGACATCGAGCTGTAGCGCACCTTCGGCGGGAACATCTCTGCCAGCAAGGCCGCAACCGGGCCATAGGTGGCGGCGGACAGCGCCATCAGCACCAGCAGTGCCGCAATGATCAGGGCCGACTGGACAAGGCTCGGCGTGTGCTTGGCAAAGTTGAACACGGTCTTGCCGGCGCGGGCCTCGATCTCGGCCTTGCGTGCCTTGGCATCATCCCAGTTGATCCCATCCAGCGCGATGACCTGACTGCCGCCCATGACAAGCTCAAGCCTGTCGCCCTGAACCAAGGTATAGGCCACACCTGAGGAAGCAAAGTCACCCATCAGCTTGCCGCATTGGGTCGTCTGCTTGGGGGCAAAGGGATCATATTTGCAGTCTGCGCCGCGGATCGTCCACTCGATCGCCGCGTGCTGTTCCGGGTTCTTCGCGACCGAACCGATGAACCAGAAGGTCGGGAACAGCAACAACAGGGTTAGCGCGTAACCGATCACAATGGGCTTCTTGCGCCCAATCCGGTCAGACAGGCTGCCAAAATAGAGATAGAACCCCATCCCGATCAGCGCTGCGATACCAACGATGATTTCGGCCGTGGTGCTTTCCACGTGCATGGCGTTTTGCAGGAATGACAAGCCCGAGAACATAGCCGTGTACCAGATCACGGTCAGACCGGCCGCCACCCCAAACAGGGCGATGAAGATCCGCTTTTTGTTGCCCGGATAAGTGAAGCTTTCGACGAAGGGATTGCCCGATGTTTCGCCAGCTTCCTTCATCGCCTTGAAGACCGGGCTTTCCGAAAGCTTGAAGCGCATCCACAACGACACTGCCAGCAGCAGCAAGCTGAGCAGGAAGGGCACGCGCCAGCCCCATGCGTTCCACGTCGCGTCGCTCATCGCCGCCTTGCAACCCAGCACGACCACCAGGCTCAGCACAAAGCCGCCAACCACACTGGCCTGAATATAGCTGGTGAAATAGCCGCGCCGCTGGAACGGCGCATGCTCGGCCACATAGATCGCCGCGCCGCCATATTCACCACCCAGCGCCAATCCTTGCAGGATGCGCAGCAAGATAACGATGCCGGGGGCCCAATAGCCAATATCCGCCGCTGCCGGGATCAGGCCCACCCCAGCCGTGGCAATGCCCATCAACGTTACCGTGACCAGGAAGGTATACTTGCGGCCGAGCTTGTCGCCCAAATAGCCGAACAGTACGGCACCCAGCGGGCGAAAGCCAAAGCCAACCGCGAAAACCAGCCAGAACAGCAGCATTTCCAGAGTTGCATTCCCCGTCGGAAAGAAGGTCTTGGAAAGGATCGCCCCGAGCGCGCCGTAAATGAAGAAGTCATACCATTCGAACACCGTCCCGGCCGATGATGCCGCGATAACCAACCGCATGTCTGCTGCCGAGGGTTCGTGATGAGCGGGCTGAGTAGCCATGGCTTCCCCTGTTATTTAATTTCGTTATCCACCCTCTAGCCGGGCTTTGCAGGACTGGAAAGCGCGACCAGCGCCGCTTCCCACGGCAAGATTATCGCTCCGTGACGGGCCGGATAGTCCCGCGCTGCCGCAATCGCATTAAGCCCCGGCCAACCGGGCATATCCGCGCCATCTTTCAGCCAACGCCGGATAGCCTCAAGCGTAGCGGCGACCCCGTCCGCATCCTTATCCACCGCGCCCAGTGCAAAAATCGCAGCGCTTGCCTGGCCAATCGCACAGGCCTGGGGCCGAAGGCCAATGCTGGCGATCCGCCCTGCACCATCCGTGGCTATGGATAGCGTGAGACTGCTGCCACAGGTGGCTGACCTTGCTGAACCTTGGAATGGCATGCCAGCATCATGGGGCCACTGGCTCAGTGATGTAGCAAGCGCCAGCACCTCGCGCGTATATATGGACCTGCCGGTGACCAAGGATCAGGACTTGTCCCGGCTCAGTCGGCCCGCCTCAGCCTCTACGGCTTCCTTGCGGCGTTCGGCGATCATCTTGACCAGTGCCTCGCTGCTGGCATTGATGAAGGGATAGCTGCGCGACTGAGTGATCCAGTCCGGCCGACCGCCGACACCCCAGACCGTATCGTAACCGAGTACCAGGACAGAAAAGCCGAGTACCGCAATCACCATTCCTTTGACCGCACCGAACCCAAGACCCAACAACCGGTCAATCGGGCCAAGGACGGATTCCCGGCTGGCTTCACCCATCCGGTTTGCAACCAGCTTGACCACGGCATAGGGCACCAGCAGCAGCAAGGCGAATGCCAGCACGGACGCTCCGGATTCATTGCCAATCCGCGGGACAAGCCAGGCCGATAATGGCGAATGCAAGTTATGGATGGCAAACAGGGCAATGGCCCACGCGGCCAGCGCGAGGATTTCCTGCACAAACCCGCGCAGGAAGCCAGTAATTACGCCAAGCCCAACCAGGACCAGCACGGCGATGTCGAAACCTGTCATGGCGCAGAATCTATGACTCACCCATAACCTGGTCAACGAGATTCCGGAGCAAGGCGATCCCACGATGCCCCTTGGTCATTCCGGCACCGTCACCCGGCCCGAACGCCTTCATAAAGCCAAGTTTGGCCGCTTCCTTCAAGCGCAGGGCCCCATGGGCAACGGGGCGCACTTCACCGGCCAGCGAAACCTCGCCAAACCAGACAGCATCGTTGGGCAACGGACGATCAGCCAACGCTGAAATCAGCGCAGCTGCTACCGCCAGGTCGGCCGCGGGATCGCCAAGCCGGTATCCGCCAGCCACATTGAGATAAACTTCACAAGACGAGAAATTGAGGCCGCAGCGCGCTTCAAGCACGGCCAGCAGCATGGCCAGCCGGCCATTGTCCCAGCCCACCACGGCGCGGCGCGGGGTGGCTCCGCTGGCAAGCCGCACGATCAGGGCCTGGATTTCAACCAGTACCGGCCGCGTCCCTTCCATGGCCGGGAACACAGCACTGCCGGGGACAGCATTCTCACGCCCCGACAGGAACAGCATCGACGGGTTGCCAACCTCCTCCAGCCCCTGCCCGGCCATGGCGAATACGCCAATCTCGTCGACCGGACCGAAGCGGTTCTTCAGGTTGCGCAGGATGCGGTACTGGTGGCTACGCTCACCCTCAAAGCTCATCACCACGTCGACCATGTGTTCGAGCACGCGCGGACCAGCAATCGAGCCGTCCTTCGTGACATGTCCGACCAGCACCAGCGCAGCACCGCATTCCTTGGCAAAGCGGATCAGTTCGAACGCGGAAGCGCGGACCTGGCTGACCGTCCCCGGCGCGCCCTCGATCTGATCGGAATGCATGGTCTGGATCGAATCGATGACCAACAGGGCGGGCGGCGCCATGCCGCCCAGAGTGGTCAGGATATCGCGCACCGACGTTGCCGCAGCGAGCCGGATAGGCGCATCGGCAAGACCAAGCCGTTCGGCGCGAAGGCGCACCTGCCCGGCGGCCTCTTCACCGCTGATATAAACCACCTCGCCACCGGCATGGGCCATCTGCGCCGCAGCCTGGATC
>JBEGJL010000055.1:0-3052 GCA_041184605.1 Pseudomonadota bacterium | reverse complement strand
TTGCCCGAGGCCGTGCGCGAACGCTGGGGCGTTGCCGCTCCCGCGATTGCTGCCGGACTGGCGGTCCCGCCGCCGCTGGACCTGTCGCTGCGCGATGCCGGTACAACCGCCGAATGGGCTGAGCGGCTGGGCGGGACCAGCCTGATGCCGGGCCACGTCCGGTTGGATCGCGGTACGGCGATAGAACGGCTGGATGGCTTCAAGGATGGGGCCTGGTGGGTGCAGGACCTGGCAGCCAGCCTGCCCGCGCGGCTGCTGGGTCCGGGCGAAGGGCGGACCGTCCTTGACCTATGCGCGGCGCCAGGCGGCAAGACCATGCAGCTGGCTGCGGCAGGCTGGCAGGTGACTGCGCTTGATTCAGGTTCGCGCCGCTTGCAGCGGATGCAGGAGAACCTGACCCGGACAGGGCTGGCGGCGACGCTGGTTCAGGCCGATGCCCTACAGTGGGAGCCCGCCGCGCCGTTTGATGCCGTGCTACTGGACGCGCCCTGCACTGCCACCGGCACCTGCCGCCGTCATCCTGATGTGCTCCACCGGATCGGCCCCCGCCAGATTGCCGAGCTGGCCGAATTGCAGGCCGCCTTGCTGGAACGCGCGCAGCGCTGGGTCAAGCCGGGCGGGCGGCTGGTCTATGCCACCTGCTCGTTGGAGCAGGCCGAGGGTGAGGATCAGGCCAAGGACGTCAAGCTGGCGCCTGACCCGATCCTTGCTGCGGAGCTGCCCGACGCCCTAAACCCAACCGCCGAAGGTTGGCTGCGGACTGACCCCGGCATGCTGCGCGAAGCGGGCGGCCTTGACGGCTTCTTCATTGCCCGCTGGCGCGCCTAAGCTTTCAACTTCTCGGCAAAACCCTTTTGCAACTTGGCCAGCTTGGGCGGGATAACCGCCAGGCAATAGGGGTTCCGCTGGCCTTCGCCCTGCCAGTATTCCTGGTGATAGTCCTCGGCCGGATACCACTCTGCCGGGCCTTCGATCGTCGTCACGGCCTGCTCGCCCGGGTGGGCCGCGTTCCAGCGGGCGATCCCGGCTTCGCATTCGGCGCGCTGTTCGTCGTCCAGCGGGAACAACGCCGTGCGATATTGGGTGCCGATGTCATTGCCCTGGCGATTGAGCTGCGTCGGATCATGGGTGCCCATATGGATGTCGAGCAGGTCAGCGAACGAGACGACTGCCGGATCAAAGGTCAGCTTGATCGCTTCGGCATGACCGGTCGTGCCGGTGCAGACCGCCTTGTAGGTCGGGTGCGGCACGGTTCCGCCGATATAGCCGCTTTCCACCGCAGAGACGCCCGCGATCGAGCGGAACACCGCTTCGGTGCACCAGAAACATCCGCCTGCAAAAATTGCCTCAGCCATTGATCACGCCTTTCGTTTGTGAGCCGCAGATAGGAACGAAGGACCGCCTTGTCATCTGGCCTTAGGGGCCTACCTTGCGGGCATCATCCCCCAGGAGAGGATTCCCCCCCCATGCGTCGTTCCATCCTGCTGCTTACCGCTTTCGCTCTGGCCGTGCCTTCGGTTACCGCGCTGGCCCAGAATAACCCGGCCCCGACCAAGGCGATGAAAGCCGAACTCGCCGCCGCCGTCGCGAGCCCGCTGCGCGACAAGGACCGCGCGCGTGACCAGTATCGCCGCCCGGCCGAAACGCTCGAATTCTTTCAGGTCGCACCGGATATGAAGGTGGGCGAATATGCCCCCGGCGGCGAATGGTACTCGCGCCTGCTGGGCCTTTACCTTGGCCCGAAGGGCAAGCTGGTCGGGCTCTATTTCGATCCCACCTCCGGCGCATTCAGCGAAAAGACCCAGCAGGGAATCCGGGATGGCGCGGTAAAGTACCCGGCAGATGTGGCCGCCGCCTCCGGTCTGCCCGCTGACCGGTTCAGTGCCATGACGCTGGAGAAGATCCCTGACAGCGAAAAGGGCACTTTTGACCGCATCCTGGTAATGCGGATGATGCACAATCTGCTGCGCTGGAACATCGCGGACCGCGAGATCAAGGCCATGCGCGACCTGCTCAAGCCCGATGGCATGATCGGGATCGAGCAGCACCGCGCCAAGCCCGATGCGCCGTTCAGCTATACCGATGGCAGCAAGGGGTATTTGCGCGAAGCCGACGTGATCAAGTTCATGGAGATCAACGGCTTCACCTTTGTCGGACGGAGCGAGGCCAATGCCAACCCCAAGGATCCTGCCAACTGGCCGGGCGGAGTCTGGACCCTGCCGCCGATGCTGGCGGGCGCCAAGGATGAAGACAAACCCCGCCTCCAGGCGATTGGCGAGAGTGACCGGATGACGCTGCTTTTCCGCAAGCGTGGCTAGTTCCAATGCGCTGCTGGCCGCAAGCGTTCTTGATGGAACGCGGCCGGTAACCTAAGTGCGGCGGCATGAGCACGCTTACTGTCGCCGCCCTGCAACTGCCGCTTGGCTCGTCTGACGAGACCGAGAACATTGCCGCCGTCTCCGCGCTGGTGGAGCAGGCCGCGAAGCAGGGTGCGCAGGTGATCCTGCCGCCCGAGCTCTTTTCCGGCCCCTACTTCTGCAAGGAAGAAGACGAGGCGCTGTTCGCCCTGGCTCGTCCGACGGTCGAGCACCCTTCGGTCGTGGCGATGCAGGCGCTGGCGGCCAGGCTGAAGGTCGCGATCCCGACCAGCTTCTTTGAGCGTGACGGGCACCATTATTACAACACCCTGGCCTGGATCGATCCCGATGGCGCGATCCAGGGGACTTACCGCAAGAGCCATATTCCCGATGGCCCGGGCTATGAAGAGAAGTACTACTTCCGCCCCGGCAATGACGGGTTCAAGGTGTGGAATGCCTTTGGCCACAAGCTGGGGGTCGGCATTTGCTGGGACCAGTGGTACCCGGAAACCGCCCGCGTCATGGCCCTGCTGGGGGCCGAAGTGCTGTTCTATCCCACCGCGATCGGCAGCGAGCCTTACGATGCCGATCTCGATACCAGCCGGATGTGGCACCGCGCGATGCAGGGCCATGCCGTGTCGAACTGCATGCCGGTGGTCGCCGCCAACCGGATCGGGACCGAGGATGGACAGCGC